>JAYUVL010000392.1:0-13597 GCA_043754075.1 Cytophagales bacterium
GACCCCCAAACCTTGTGCGTAGGGCAAGGAAATGCGATCAAACCCGCCCTGTATAAATATTTCTTCGTTACCAATAAATCAAAAAACAGTACTTTTGACAACACAAATTTTAACTACCAATGGCAACACTAAAAAGACCAGAATTCAAAGCCCATTATGATAATTTCATTGATGGCAAGTGGACTGCTCCAGTCCGTGGAAGGTATTTTGACAATATTTCTCCTATCGACGGGAAAGCATTTACCAAGGTGGCGCATTCCTCGAAAGAAGATTTAGAATTGGCCGTAAATGCGGCGCACCATGCCTTCGCTACTTGGAGCAAGACTTCCGCCACCGAGCGCAGTATGATCTTGAACAAAATCGCGGATCGGTTGGAGGCAAATTTGGAGTACCTCGCTGTGGTGGAAACCATTGACAATGGCAAGGCAGTACGCGAAACGCTCAATGCTGATCTGCCTTTGGCCATTGACCATTTCCGCTATTTTGCGAGCGTTATCCGGGCGGAAGAAGGTTCGGTAGTGGAACTGAACGCAAGCACTGTTTCAATGATTGTTTATGAACCAATCGGGGTAGTCGCCCAAATCATTCCCTGGAACTTCCCGATTTTGATGGCGGTATGGAAACTTGCCCCCGCATTGGCTTCGGGTTGTTGCGTGGTGTTGAAACCTGCCGAAAGCACCCCTACTTCGATTTTGATATTAATGGAGCTCATCGCAGACCTGGTTCCAAATGGGGTTATCAACATCGTCAATGGTTTTGGGGCCGAACTTGGCCGAGCATTGGTGACAAATCCAAAAGTTGCCAAAGCTGCTTTTACAGGTTCTACCGCTACCGGTCGCTTGGTGATGCAATACGCGACCGAAAACATCATCCCTGTCACGCTTGAATTGGGTGGAAAATCGCCCAACATCTTCTTCCCATCAGTGATGGATCATGACGATGATTTTCTGGACAAAGCCGTGGAAGGCGCCGTACTGTTTGCCCTCAACCAAGGGGAAGTTTGTACTTGTCCTTCGCGTATCTTGGTGCACGAAAGCATTTACGAAGAATTTATGCAACGCGTCATTGCGAGGACCAACGCCATCCAAATGGGCAATCCATTGGATACCGACGTGATGATGGGCGCTCAGGCTTCTGTCATTCAGATGGATAAAATCATTTCCTATCTGAAACTTGGCAAAGAAGAAGGAGCCGAAGTGTTAGCCGGTGGCGATGTCCAAAATTTGGGCGGTGAACTGAGCGAGGGGTACTACATCAAGCCCACCATTTTTAAGGGGCACAATAAGATGCGGATTTTCCAAGAAGAAATTTTTGGGCCAGTCGTATCGGTCACCACCTTTAAAACCACCGAAGAAGCGATTGAAATCGCCAATGATACTTTGTATGGTTTGGGAGCTGGTGTATGGACCAGAGATGCCCACGAACTGTACCAAGTTCCCCGCGCTATTCAAGCTGGTAGAGTATGGGTGAATTGCTACCACGACTACCCTGCCGGCGCGCCGTTTGGCGGTTACAAACAATCGGGCGTAGGACGCGAAAATCACAAGATGATGCTCGGTCACTATAGACAAGAAAAGAACATGCTCATTTCTTACAGCAAGAGCAAGTTAGGGTTCTTTTAATCTCTAAATTATTGGGGAGCATAATTACACACTCGTATTATGCTCCCAATTACTTCTTTAAACTACTTTACCAATGGTCAGCAGATTATCCGCAACAAATGAGGCATTAGACCTGATTTCTGAATTAAAGCAAACCCACGGTGACCTTATGTTCTATCAAGCTGGGGGTTGCTGTGAAGGTACACAGCCCCAATGTTTCGAGAAAGGTGGGTTTTATCTGCGCACCAACGACGTGTTGATCGGCGAAGTGGATGGTTGTGAATTTTGGGTAGATCGAGATTTATTTGAATATTGGAAATTCAGCCATTTTACCCTCGATGTATTGGCGGGTTTTGGGGCGGGCGGGTTTTCATTGGAAACTCCCCTTGGCAAAACATTTAAAATTCAATATCGCCTATTTACCGAAGAGGAACAACAAACTTTAGCACCCATCCAAAGGGAAGGTTAGCCTGTAAATGACCCCGCCTTGCTGGTAAGGGCACCTACCCAAAAGGTGGGGCGCCGTGCTCCGCAAACACATTTTTTGGTTGGGGCGTATATCTGAGTGTTAGGCAACTTGGCCCAAACCCAACAAAACCTGGTGACCACCCCTGTAGCCTGCAAGCAATGCGGCAGCGCGAACAATGGCCAAAAACGGCTCCACCGACGGCCAAAACCCTAGGCCAAGACTACGGCTTCGGGCGCACTTGCCCAAATAGGCCGCTAGCTAGCCAGTGGGCCGATTCGTGCGCAAGACCCTGTCCCTTTCCAAGTACTACAAGGCGCACTGGCTTTCCCCAAAACTGATCATTTGTAACTACGATAAATCACTCATAGCCTGACAGTACCGATTCCTTGAACCCGCCGGCTTCGATTATAACCTAGATCGGAAAGCGTTAGAGGTTAACATTTCTGCCTTACCGGACATCACCAATGCTGGGCCGGATCGGTTTTACAAGACCCCAAAATCAAAAGCGGCAGACTGACTGGCAAGTTGGCGCATTGACATTGTGGGAAGGCAAATGGGGTGCGAACAACCAAAAAAAAATTTGAAACAAAACAGCTCATCAAAACGTTTTAGTAATCCTTAATCAATTCAATATGAAAAAATTTTATCTCTATTTTGTCATTTTTCTATTGACTGCCACTAATTTGTATGCACAAGAAGCCGAGGAGGAATACGATCCAAGTCTCTATGAGGCAGAGAAGGTCAAATCTTTTTGCAATAACAAAATCATCAATCTGAGTCCCGCCAATCTGCTAAGCATTAGTTACGATGCAGTTTTGCCATTTAACATGGAATCTGCTGGGAACGGAAAAAAAAGCAACACCCCAATGGGCTTAAACCACGGTCTACGGATTGAGACCAATTATCCGGTGATCTCGAAAAGCAATATCATCGTTAATTTGTACGCCAATTATTGGCAAAGTAATTACACCTCTTCGGCTAGTTTTGCGGAAGAAAATCAGTCATTGGCCCGCAGTCTTAACCAACATCCTTTGCGGTCTGCGGTGGTGGGTGCACTTATTTTTAAACCCATCAACGAAAAGAAATTTGTTTTGCTTCAAGTAGAGCCTTCCCTAAACGGCAACTATAATTTTGGTGACTTGAGCCCCAACTTGGGCAAAATCAAGTATTCGTTGTCGGCCCTCTACGGCTGGAAATTTAATGAAAACACCAATTTTGCGGTCGGACTGACTCGAACCTATCGAGGTGGCAGAGTGCTGCACATTCCCGTCGTGATGTACAACAAAACCTTTAACGAACGTTGGGGAACAGAACTATTGCTGCCTGCGCGGGGGGCCGTGCGTTATAATTTTTCCGTCAAATCACTGTTACTGTTTGGCTACGAGCTCGAGGGACAAAGTTACCTATTGCAGTCTTCGACCTCAGCACCGCTCAATAATTTTATGCCCAACAATGAACTGGAATTGCGAAAATCAGAGATTAGGGCCCGGGTGCAGTTGCGTAAGTCCATCACCGATTTTATTTGGTTGGACGCCCAAATTGGGATGCGCGTAGCTTATCGTTTTGACCTTGACTCCAACGAAAGTAGCAATAAGCCCATTTTGGAAAACAGCATTGGCTTACCTTTATATTTCCGTTTTGGCATTGCATTGGTGAGCCCCTAACTTTACTTCTAGTACCCTTTTAACCTTTAAACAAATCACTTTATAAATATGAAAAACCTAGTTAGCCTACTCCTGCTCTCCATTTTTTTCTTGACCGCTAGTGCGATTTTCAAAGCGGCAAACCCCCAAAACGCTGACCAAATTGTTGGTGATTGGAAACCAAGCAACGGGCGTTCAATTATCAGAATTTACAAGGGTGTTAAAGAGAGCGGTGAAGATCCAACTAAATACTACGGTAAAATCATTTGGCTCATCGACCCCAATGATGCCGAGGGGAATCCCCGCACTGACGTCAATAACCCCGACGAGGCCAAGAAAAAGGTTAAACTCAAGGGCATGGTCAATTTGAAAGGGTTGGAATTTGTGGGCAATGACAAAGAATTACTTTGGGACAATGGAACCATATACGACCCCAACAACGGCTCTGAATATAGTTTTAAGGCTGAAATAGATCGCAAAAAGCCCAATCAACTTTCGGGGAAAGGGTACATTGGTGTTTCGCTTTTTGGCCGGGAGGATGTGTGGACCCGGATGATCAAAAAGTAAGCAACCGATGACATTAAAGTGTTCCGTAAGAAGGAGATAAGCCATTCTTACGGAACTTATTTCTAAATAAACCCATCTTTCATACCTACTTTAGGCCCCAACGTTGATGCAACTGCCTAAATAAAAGCCATTGGTTTGCTCACTCGCTGCATTATATTTTTTGCCCCTAAAATCTATTTAGAAAGAGCGGGGCAAATATAGCACCCAGTGAAAAGAAATTGTCGGCCGCCAACAGTATGAATGCGCAAGAACTTCATCAACGCCTGTCCCGTTCTCAAAAGCATCGCCCCTCAAAACAGCAGCATTCCCGCACCGAGTTACTCAGTTCGAGGGCGGCCTATTCACGTGGGCTACATTTCCATTTGGGCATTATTTACCCATTTGAAGCAAGCAAGGATCGTGGAATACTGGCTGACCAAGCCTTGAAATTCCTCTTTGGTAAACCATGCAGCGGAGCCAGTTTCAGATAGGCATCGAGGGGTGGTTACACCCATACTGAGCATTTTTTGGGGTTTAGCCATTGCACCAACGGCCACGAGTGCGCCTTGGTCATGGCCACGCAGCCCATTGAATCCTTGTTGGCCCCACTCCTCTCAAACCAAAAGCAGTGGTTGGGCCATTTTTTTGCCGGGAAGCGCCGCGCGGTTTGCGGCCCACCGCTTTTCACTTTTTCATCCCGATCCATTACCTTTAACGGCATTAAGCCATTTTAGACGACCCGCCGACAATGAAAACGCCCGAAAAGGAAATCTCCGAGTATTTTTACAACATGAACCGCCGCCATTTCTTGTCCAAGGCCAGCTTGGGGCTGGGTGCGGCAGCTTTGGCCCACTTGTGCAACCCGATGGACTTGGTGGGGCAAGCGGTCAAAAAACTGGCGGGGAGCCACGACTCCGATCCGCTGGGCAAGCCGCTTGGGCTGCCACACTTTGCCCCCAAAGCCAAGCGGGTGATCTACCTCCACCAGAGCGGCGCCCCGTCGCAGATCGAGTTGTTTGACCATAAACCCAAACTGATCGAGATGCACGGCCAGCCATTGCCCGAATCAGTGCGGAACGGGCAACGGCTCACCGGCATGACTTCCTACCAAAAGTCGTTCCCGCTGGTGGGCTCCCCCTACAAATTTGCCCAACACGGCCAGAGTGGGCAGTGGATGAGCGAGATCCTGCCCCATTTGAGCACCGTGGCCGACGATCTGTGCATCATCAAAACGATGCACACCGAAGCGATCAACCATGATCCGGCCATTACTTTTTTCCAAACCGGGAGCCAACAACCCGGCCGGCCCAGCATTGGGGCTTGGTTGAGCTACGGCCTGGGCAGCGACAATGAAAACTTGCCCGCTTTTGTGGTGATGCTGTCCAAGGGAACGGGCAATACCGGTGACCAGCCGCTCTACTCCCGCCTGTGGGGCAACGGTTTCCTTCACTCACTGCACCAAGGCGTGCAGTTCAGGTCGGGCGCGGAGCCGGTACTGTACCTCAACAACCCCAATGGCTTAAACGCTACCAGCCGCCGCAATATGTTGGACAAATTGGCCCAAATCAACCAAATGCAACTTGAGGAACTGCAAGATCCCGAAATCGCCACCCGCATTGCCCAGTACGAAATGGCCTACCGGATGCAAACTTCCGTGCCCGAAATCATGGATACCTCGGGCGAACCCGATTCGATCTACGACCTGTACGGCCCCGACTCGCGCCGAGCAGGCACCTATGCCGCCAACTGCCTGCTGGCCCGCCGGCTGGCCGAAAAGGACGTGCGCTGCATCCAACTGTTCCACACCGGGTGGGACGGCCACGGCGACTGCGGCAACCAGGTCAAACGCCAGGCCCACGACATTGACCAACCAACGGCCGCCTTGATCAAAGACCTCAAAATGCGGGGCTTGTTGGATGACACCCTCGTGATCTGGGGGGGCGAATTTGGGCGCACCAACTATTGCCAAGGCAAGCTGACCAAAGATTATTACGGGCGCGACCATCACCCGCGCTGTTTTTCCATTTTCATGGCCGGGGGCGGGGTGCGGGGCGGTTATTCGCACGGTGAAACCGATGAATTTAGCTATAACATTGCCCAAGATGGTGTCCATGTCCACGATTTTCAGGCCACGATGATGCACCTGCTCGGCATTGACCACGAAAAACTGACCTTCAAGCACCAAGGCCGCCGCTATCGCCTGACCGACGTCCACGGCAAATTGGTGAAACAAGTGTTGGCCTAATTCTCACACATTGACTGGTATCGACAATGCAACCCTCCACCAACTATTGTTGCCCAGCCTTGTGCTTTCTGTTCGCGCTGTTGCTTTTGGGAGCCTGCAACCCTCCCCAACCACCAATAAAAGACGCGCCCACAGTGGAAGATCGCAGTATCGTGATAGGCTGCAAAGTTGCGGGGTCTTTTTGCCTTCTTGCCCACAGTGGAAGATCGCAGTATCGTGATTGAGCCGCCCCCAACCTACCAAGTGGAGGTAATCGACGATGCGGACGAGTTGAACACCCTGCGCGACGACATTCAAAGCAGCTTCCAGCCAAACCCGGCGCTGGAATTGAGTGGCGATGAACCGACTGAGCCAACCAACTTGGCCGAAGCTTACATTCAGGGTGATCGGCAGGTATTGCCCGAACGACCATTTACAATGCCGAAACTAAATAGATTTGGGCTTAACCCCGATCAAACCCTTTTTTATACTAGGATCAAAGTGATTTGAACAATTTAAAGAATTGATTGCCGTGATTTTAAATGATTTGTAAAATAAAAAATTTTAAACCACTTATTTTTTAGTATATTCCAATTTTTTATCTGAAAATGATCACTACCAAACCCCTGACCACCCATTATGCGCCGTTCTATGCCGGGTATGTGGGCCAAATACCGGATGGAACCGACCTGCTGGCCCTGTTGCGCACCCAACAGACGACCGTCGCCGAGCTGCTGGCCAGCATTGCCGAAGAAACCGCCAGCATTGCCTATGCCCCGGGCAAATGGACCATCAAACAGGTAGTGGGCCACATGATTGACACCGAGCGCATATTTGCCTACCGCGCCCTGCGCCTGTACCGAGGCGATGCCAGCCCGCTGCCGGGTTTTGACCAAGATTCATACGTGGACAATGGCCACTTTGATCAGCGCAGCTTGGTTTCGCTGGCCCAAGAACTTTTTGCCGTCCGAACGGCCACTCTATTGTTGCTGGACACCTTCAACCAAACTGCCCAGCTCGACTTTGTGGGCCAAGCTTCCGGTGGACCGATCACCGCCCGGGCACTGGCCTACATGATTGCCGGGCACGAACGCCACCACCTGAACATCCTGCACGAGCGCTATGGGGTGTGATGATCCGGTTTCGGCAATCCCCTTGATTTGAATGAAACTGCTGCCCCTAACCCGATAACATTGATGTGAAATTCTGGCCAAAACCAGCCACAACTACATGTCTATCAGAGGATAAATGCTCACGCCACAGTGAGCCCAAAAACTCGTGGCCTCCGCAACGCAAAAAAAGTCCATAAAGTTTGGAATATACATAGATATATAACTATCTTTGCATCATAGAAAATTCAACTAGAGCTACCAATGGTTTTGACCGAGAGAATACAAGCCGAGAAACTACAATCAGCCATCAATATGCTGAAAGTCATTGCGCACCCGATAAGGTTGGCCATTGTGGACTTGTTGACGAAAAACACCAGAATGACCGTGCTTGACATCCAAGTCGCCTTAGATTTGGAACAAGCCATAGCCTCCCAACAAATTACCCTGATGGAAGACAAGGGGGTATTAAAAGCTGAAAAAGTGGGCCGCAACAAATACGTTTCGCTTCGCTTCCCCAACATGCAAACGATTGTCAATTGTTTGGAAGATTGCTGCACCACGCATTCAACTATTTGAAAAATGGAAACCCCGGACATCAAAGATAATTTGATAAAAACCATTCAGCTTTCCCTTGTATTGGCCACTTGCCTACTGGGTTTACTACTCCTATTCTCTTTTTATCTGGCCTTTGGTGCAAAAACCATTTCCCATTTTGCCGCAAAAAATGCAACTGATAGCAAGGCTAATGTACTAATTACCAAAGAAGTAAGGAATGATTTTTGGGTAGCACCCGACATCGCCTCCGTGGCCGATCTGTCCCAAAAAAGTCAATTGGAATATGGCAAAGCACTCATTTCCCGCACCGCAGAATTTTTTGGGCCCAACGGTAAAGTAAGTAAAAACACAACCAATGGGATGAATTGCCAAAACTGTCATTTGGAGGCTGGAACCAAAGTTTTTGGCAATAACTACAGTACAGTTTATGCTAATTACCCAAAATACCGGGCTCGGTCTGGCACTGTAGAAAACATCTATAAACGGGTCAATGATTGCTTTGAGCGCAGCCTCAATGGCCAAGCATTGGATACTGCCTCCCAAGAAATGCAGGCGATGGTTGCTTACATTCATTTCGTGGGCAAAAACGTGCCCAAAGGCGAAAAGCCAAAGGGTGCCGGTTTCAAGGATCTGGCTTTTTTGGATCGCGCCGCTGACCCCGCAACTGGTAAGCTCGTGTATGGACAAAAATGCGCCAGTTGCCATCAAGCCAATGGCGAAGGAGTGTTGAATCCCGAGAAAACCGCTTTCACTTTCCCGCCACTCTGGGGCAAGAAAAGCTACAACATTGGCGCTGGACTCTATCGGCTGAGCAATTTTGCCAAGTATGCCAAATCCAATATGCCTCTGGGCGCCAGTCATTCCAATCCCCAACTGAGCGATGAAGAAGCCTGGGATGTTGCGGCTTACGTGAATTCGCAGCCCCGTCCGAACATGGATCTCAAAAAAGATTGGCCCAAAATTGAGGAGAAACCATTTGACCACCCCTTTGGTCCTTTTGCCGATGGTTTTACCGAAAAACAGCACAAGTTCGGTCCGTTTAACCCCATTCTAGAAAAATTGGAGTTGATAAAAAAGTTGAAGGGAAAAACCAAAGCAACGCTGGCAGTAAAATAGCAACAACAGAAAATAAAATCGTGTGCACTGTTTTCCCACTGTGGTCGCGCCAAAAAAATTTATTCATTATTTCTCAAGTAAAGTATAAATTAATTGGGTTTGCCAACTCAGGCTTTCATCAATCGTTCAACAAAAAATGAAATTCAAATACTACTTTATTGTAATTGTAGGGATCCTATTGTCCAACGGTTATTTCGCCAGTGCGCAAGCAGTAAATCGCGGTACGGCCGATACTGAAAGTCAAAAAATACGCTCGCTGAAGGATTTTATGAAGCGTTCCGAGTGGCGTTTCCATAGTCGTACTTTTATGATGTCCACAATCAATGCTGGGAACCTGAAAGATGATTTTACCTTGGCCCAAGGAGCCGGGATCGGGCTGCTGACTGCGCCCATCAAAGGCTTTCAATTGGGGTTAAGCGGGTATTTCATTTTAAACGTGGCGTCATCAAAGCTGGCGGAAAAAGACCCAACCACCGGACTTCCAAATAGATACGAGTTGGGTCAGTATGATCTAGCCAACCTGCCTACCCAAAAAGACCTCAGCCGACTGGAAAACTTGTTCATTCGCTACTCCGACAAAAAGAACAATGCAATAACCATAGGGCGCATGGAGTTGCAGACTCCCTTCATGAACATGCAAGACGGGCGCATGCGACCCACCATTGAGGAAGGTATTTGGCTGACCTTGCAACAATCAAAAAAAATCGGCTTTAATGGTGGATTCATTTGGGCCGTTTCCCCCAGATCAACGGTGGAAGTATTTAAAACAGCCGAGTCGGTGGGCATCTACGGACAAGGGGTAAATATCGATGGCACTAAATCCGACTATAAAAGTAACATTGCAAGCAAAGGGTTTGCGATGGCCAATATCTATATCAAACCAGCAAATGGAGTAGAAATAAATATATGGGATGGGTATTTTGAAAATGTAATGAATACTGTGTTCCTCGAGATCAAGAACGAACATAAGAGCACGAGTAGCACTATACATTTTTATGAGGGCCTGATGTTCATCCGCCAGAATGCCATCAATAATGGCGGAAATAGCGACCAAGCCAAAACCTATATCAACAAGGGCGCAAAATCAAATACAATAAGTGCCAGACTAGGCCTAAAGAATAAAAAAATAGACTGGAATATCAATTACACTCGCATCACCGACGATGGCCGCTACCTAATGCCCCGCGAGTGGGGCCGGGACCCCCTTTACACGTTCCTGGCGCGTGAAAGAAATGAGGGGCTGGGAAACACCAATGCCCTTTCCACCAATATAACCTTGACCTTTTTCAAAGATCGACTGAAAACGGGCCTCGCTTATGGCTATTTTGACTTGCCAGATGTTGCCAATGTTACTATGAACAAATACGGCATGCCGTCCTATCATCAACTCAATCTGCTATCCACTTATCAGTTTGAAAATTTTTGGAAAGGTCTGGAAATCAGACTTTTGATTGCGAGCAAAATCAACGCTGCCCATCAAAGTCTCGATCTTATCTATGTGTACAATAAAGTGAATTTGATCAATTTCAACTTAATTGCTGATTTAAAAATTTGAAAAAATTTGGAATTACATAGAAACATAACTATCTTTGTATCTTAATGACAATCTAACGAACAAATGGAACTTTTGGGTTATTTGGCATCAGTCCTAATCGGGGTGGCACTCGGCTTGATAGGTGGGGGGGGCAGCATCCTTACCGTGCCAGTATTGGTTTACCTGATGGGTGTTGATGCAGTGGCTGCGACTGGTTACTCGCTGTTTGTGGTGGGATTTACCAGTGCCATTGGTTCTATTTCGTACTTCACTCATAGATTGGTAAATATCAAAACGGCCGTGATTTTTGGGATTCCATCCATTATTGCCGTATTTGTGACGAGAGCCTACCTTGTACCCGCCATACCCAACGAAGTATTCAGCTTGGGTGGTTGGATTGTCTCCAAAGGCCTATTGCTGATGCTGCTTTTTGCCAGTTTGATGATCGCGGCATCGTATAGCATGATCAGAACGGGCAAGAAGGAACCCGATACGAGTGAGGGCAAACAGAAATTCAACTATCCACTTATTCTGATCGAGGGAGCAGTTGTGGGCGTTCTCACTGGTTTAGTGGGCGCGGGCGGCGGTTTCTTGATCATACCAGCCTTGGTGATTCTTTCAAAACTACCGATGAAAGAAGCGGTTGGCACCTCATTGGTCATCGTTGCGGCCAAATCCTTGATCGGGTTTTTTGGTGAAAGTGGAGAGACGGCCATCAATTGGTCATTGATCGCGACCGTTACTGCTTTTGCCGTAGTCGGCATCTTTATCGGCTCCTTGCTTTCCAAAAAAATAGATGGCGAGAAACTAAAACCCGCCTTTGGATGGTTTGTATTAGTAATGGGAATCTACATCATCATGAAAGAAACAGTATTAAAATAATTTCATCAGTATTTATCAACACAACTATGTTTGGGCTTCTCAAAAATCTATTTGGACAACAAGGCGGCAACGATCAAAATCTTGCCGAACTTATCAAAAACGGGGCATTTCTGGTAGATGTGCGAACCCCCCAGGAATTTGCGGGAGGGTCGGTAAAAGGGGCGGTCAACATTCCCCTAGACCAGTTAAAAGGCCAATTGGCAAAATTTAAAGGCAAGGAACCGATTGTTGTGTTTTGCCGAAGTGGCAACCGGAGCGGGCAAGCCAAAGCAGTTTTAAATCAAAATGGCTTTGCCAACGTTACCAATGGCGGAACTTGGCAGAATGTGAATCAACTCTTAAACCAATAAATTAAGAACAATGTTAGAACTAATCAGACAACCTTGGCATTGGGCCATTGCAGGGCTTTTAATTGGCTTAACGGTTCCGACTTTATTACTTATTGGCAACAAGAAATTTGGCATTTCCTCGTCTTTGCGACATATCTGTGCCATGTGCTTGCCGGCCAATATTCCCTATTTTAAGTACGAATGGAAAAAAGAAATTTGGAACTTGTTTTTCGTAGTTGGTGTACTCATCGGGGGATTTTTGGCCACCCAGCTTTTGAGCAATCCCAATGCGGTTGTGGTAGCTGAAAGCACCAAAGCCAGTCTGGCCAGTTTTGGCATCACAGATTACAGCCAATTGATGCCTGCACAAATATTCAATACCGATAATATATTCACTTTCAAGGGATTATTCTTTTTTGTAATCGGCGGTTTTCTCGTAGGGTTTGGCACTCGGTACGCGGGTGGCTGCACCAGCGGACATGCCATCATGGGCCTGTCCAACCTCCAACTGCCTTCTTTGATTGCTACTTGCTGCTTTATGGCGGGTGGCTTCTTTTCTGCAAATGTATTATTGCCACTTGTTTTTAAATTGTTCTAAAATGGAAAGCCTAAACAGCGTAGAAGTTCGTCATCAAGATGCCATGTGCACCAACGAAAGCCAAAAAGTTGAAAATGGCTTTTTGGCAAATTTGAAATACCTGGTTGTGGGCATTGTGTTTGGTATCGTATTCGTAAAAGCCGAAATCATCAGCTGGTTTCGCATACAAGAAATGTTTCGGTTGCAATCATTTTTTATGTATGGTGTAATCGGTACCGCCGTAGTGGTAGGTGCAGTTTCCGTTTGGCTCATCAAACGTTTTAATGTCAAAACGTTGAGTGGCGAACCGATAAACCTTGAAGATAAACAGTTCAACAAAGGACAGATCTTTGGCGGACTGATATTTGGCATTGGTTGGGCCATCACCGGAGCTTGCCCCGGTCCATTGTTTGCCCAAATAGGAAGTGGGTTTCTGGTCATCTTCATCACTTTTCTGAGCGCGTTGGCCGGTACTTGGGTGTATGGAAAATATAGAACACATTTACCTCACTAAATCAATGAACACGCCAAGCAAAAAACATTGGGAAACAGTTTACGAAACTAAAAACCCCAACCAAGTTAGCTGGACCCAGGATGTGCCAAAGACTTCACTGGCGTTCATCCATTCATTCGATTTGCCCAAAACATCACCCATCATCGACATCGGTGGTGGCGATAGCAAACTGGTGGATCATTTGCTGGACGAGGGATTTGAAAACATTACGGTGCTTGATATTTCGGCGAAAGCACTTGATAAAGCAAAAGCACGTTTGGGTGAAAAAGCACATCGGGTGAAATGGATAGTAAGCGACATTGCCCATTTTAACCCGGACACTACATTTGATGTATGGCATGACAGGGCTACTTTTCATTTTTTAACTACAGAATCACAAGTTGCCTGCTATATGATCAAAGCCCGAAAAGCTGTAACGGGTTATTTAACTATCGGCACATTCTCAACCAACGGACCCAACAAATGCAGTGGGCTCAACATAAAACAATACAATGA
>JAYUVL010000393.1:0-5762 GCA_043754075.1 Cytophagales bacterium
TCTTGGGGGGAGTGCCGGCCATCAGCATGGGCATTATCATCAATTTGGCAACTTCGGCCACCTTTGGGCTACTCCTCTACGCATGGCTCAAGCTGGTCAGCCCAGATCTGCTGATCACCCACCAGGCGGCCATCCGTGAGAAGCTATTGACCGACAAAGCACTGATTATCAACGATCCCGACTATGGCCAAAAATATTTGGATGATAGTTTAGCGGCCATTCCCACTATTTCGGTCGAGTTGGCCGCTTGGGAAGACTTCAAGAAATTGTCCGGCGTTGGACTGGTCATGGGCGTTGCCATCGGCTTGCTTTTCCGCAAAAAACAAGTGTAATTAGTGGAAAATTTAAACTTTACTACTTGTTATGGAACCAAACGTCTCGCCAAGGCAACTTGGGATCAAGTATGGCCTCATTTTGGGGCTTATTTCTTCAGTACTGGCTGCGGTCAACTATTCGGCCAAGCTATTTACCAATCCTGTGGCCACTAATGCTATCACTGGACTTTCATTCGCGATCATGATCGGTGCCTTTGTACTCGCTTGTCGTGAGTTCAAGGCCCAGAATGAGGGTTTCATGAGGCTTGGCCAAGGTTTTATGACTGGTTTTTGGGCTTCGATCATCAGCTCGATCATTTCGGCCGTGTTCACTTATGTGTGGCTCACGTTCATCGATCCGACGGTGACGGACGCCATCAAAGAAAACGCAATGGCTGGCATGGCCAAACAAGGACTGGACGACGAACAAATCGAGCAGTCGCTCTCGATGATGGGTTTTATGTTCAGCCCCATCTTTACAGTGGGGGCCATCCTGATTGGGGGGCCTATTTTTGGGGCCATCATCGCGGTCATAGTCGCGGCCATCATGAAAAAAGATCCGCCCGAGTTTGTTTAAAGAGAAAATAAATCAGGAACAGTTTCAACCTCCCGTTTGGCACCTTGCCAAATGGGAGGTTGGGCAAATAGCGGTCAATGCGTTTCCACTTTATGCCCCCCGAATTCATTGCGCAGTGCCGCCACCACCTTGCCCGAGAAAGTATCGGTTTGTTGGGAACGGTAGCGCATCATGAGCGACAGGGCAATGACCGGAGTGGCCACACCCAAGTCCAGTGCCGTTTCCAGGGTCCATTTGCCCTCGCCCGAGGAGTGCATCACGCCCTTGATCTGCTCTAGGTGCGCATCTTTGCCAAAGGCGTTCTCGGTCAGTTCCATCAGCCAGCCCCGAATCACCGAGCCGTGGTTCCATACCCGCGCCACCTGCTGGAAGTCGAGGTCATACTCGCTCCGGTCCAGCACTTCAAAACCTTCGGCAATGGCCTGCATCATGCCGTACTCAATGCCATTGTGGATCATTTTGACATAATGGCCACTCCCCGGGGCGCCGGTGTACAAGTAACCGTGCTCCACCGAAATATCGCGAAAAAGGGCTTCGCACTGGGCAAAAACGGCCGGCTCGCCGCCAATCATGGTACACGCGCCATACAAGGCCCCGCTCAAGCCCCCGCTGGTGCCGCAGTCCAAAAAATTGATTTGCTGGGCTTTAAGTTGTTGGTAGCGGCGCACCGAGTCTTTGTACTGGGAGTTGCCGCCGTCAATCACGATATCGCCCGGTTGCAAGTGGGGCAGCAGTTGGCCAATCACCGCGTCCACCACTTCACCGGCGGGCACCATCAGCCAGCAGATCCGCTGGCCGGTCAGTTGGGCGCAGAGGGCCGCAAGGGAAGCCGATGTGTCAATGTTTTCTTCAGCAATCCGTGCCATGTTTTCCGGGGCCACGTCGTGGGCCACCACCCGGTAGCCGTGGTTGCGGAGGTTCAGTGCGAGGTTGAACCCCATTTTTCCTAGCCCAATCAGGCCGACTTGATTGTTCATGATCTTGAATGTTGGTTGTGAAGCATGAGTTTAGCCGCTCATGGGCCTACTTGCGCTTAAAAGTAGCAAAAAAACGCAAGCGGTTGGCAAATCAGATCTTTGCTTTGGCGAAGTGCTGGCAGGAGGTCACTCAAATGGGTGCCCCTAATTCCCGGATTTATACTGATATTTGGGCCTGACAACGGGCAAGATTCTTTGATTGCCAACTTGCACGGCCTGTTATTGTCATTTTTGTTTTTCGACTAACCCGCTGGAACCTCATGCCCAAACTCTATCTAGTGCCCCTGCCATTGGCCGACGGCGCATTGCCCACCATCCCCGAGCAGGTGCGTGAAGTAGTCGCCCGAGTGGATATTGTACTGGCCGAAGAACTGCGGACTGCCCGTCGTTTCATCAGCAGTTTGCGCACCGGGCGCAAAATTGAGGACATTCCGTTCTTTCAATTGGACAAGAAAACCCCGTTTGGTGCAGTGGCCGAGTTCCTCAAAACCGTTCAGCCCGACCAAACCGTGGGGGTAATGTCTGAGGCCGGTTGTCCGGGCATTGCCGACCCGGGGGCACTGGCCGTGCAATACGCCCATCGCCACGGCTGGGAAGTGGTGCCGCTAGTGGGGCCGTCCTCCATTGTGCTGGCCCTCATGGCTTCCGGGCTCAACGGTCAGGGTTTCACCTTCCACGGATATTTGCCCATTGATCGCCCCGAGCGCGAGCGGGCCATCCGGGTGGTGGAACTGGAGGCCCAAGAAACCAAAAAAGCCCAATTGTTCATTGAGACTCCTTTTCGCAACAATCAGATGTTGCAGTCGTTGGTGCAAATCTTGCAGCCCGACACTTCGCTCTGCGTGGCCACTGACCTGACCGGGGTCGGGCAATCGATCAAGACCAAAAAAGCCCGGGAATGGAAAGTGGGGGCACTGCCCGACATCCACAAAATTCCGACGGTGTTTATTTTGCAATAGTTGCCACAATGCCCAAGCCCCGGCCCATCGTTACCGCATGGCAAACGCCAGGAGTCATCATGGGCCTGCTTCGTCAATTGCGGGTGCAACGGCACTTTTTGCAACACCACCTCGGCCCGCCGTTGGCGCGCGCCCGCCAACGCGCTGACGGCAGTTTGGAAGAAGCCGATTTTCGTAAAATTACCCACTATTATGGATTGGCAGTGCCCGCCATTTTGGGGGAAGCGTTTTGTGCGCTCCGTGGGGCACCGATGACCGATCGGGAGCGGCTAGCGAGCACCTGCCAAGGCGCAATGACGGGCCTCGGCGATGATTTTCTGGATAAAAAATCACTCTCGGCGGAAGCACTGGCGTTGCTACTGGCCAAACCAGGATCCACTGCGGGTGAGCAATTGGCCCAGTACTTTTTTCAAACTGCCCAAGCCAATGTGCCAGATCCGGTACATTCGCTGGCGCAATTGAACCGGGTGGTGGCCGCTCAACTGGACAGCCAAAAACAAACCGATCCACGATTGACCGAACAGGAAATAGCGGCCATTACGTGGAAGAAAGGGGGAGAATCCTTGTTGTATTACCGCACCGCATTTGCCCACCCGTTGCAAGACAACGAGGAGGAGTTATTGGCCAAATTGGGCGGTCTCATGCAACTGGGCAATGATCTGTTTGGCGTATTTGAAGATGCCCAAAATGGTATCAATACTCTGGTTACCAGCAATAAAACCGTTGCCGACATTCGCCATTTACTACTGACTGAATTGGCGATGGTGTATGACATGGCTTTTTTGACCCACTATCCAGCCACCAACATCCGTCAGTTTTTTGCGGTACTTTCGCTGGGGATCTTTAGCCGGTGCTTGGTTTGCGTGGATCAATGGGAACGCAATGCCCAAACCACCAATGGCGTTTTTTCGCCCCATTTGTACAGCCGCCAAACGCTGATATGTGACATGGAAAAACCGGCCAACGCATTTCGGGCAGTGTATCATCACGTGCGCAGTTGTTACCAAACGCCAAAATAGGGGAGGGCTGGCCCCAGTTTTACCAGTCCCACTCGATCAGCACGCCCGCATACGTGAGTCCGCCGCCAAACCCAAAGAGCAGCAAGCGGTCACCTTTGGTGAGTTTGCCCGCTTTCTGGGCCAAATCGATGGCCAAGGGAATGCTGGCCGCTGAAGTGTTGCCGTGATAAACGATGCTGTCCAAGGCCCGGTCAGTTGGGAAATCCATTTGCTGGCATACCGCATCAATGATGCGCCGGTTGGCACTGTGGGGCACAAACCACTCTATTTCACCGATGGAAAATCCGCATTTTCGGGCCAGTGCAGATGCTTCGCGGGCCACGGTTTCAACTGCCCATTTGAAAACCCGCCGGCCATCTTGGTGCACATTGCCATCGGTGAGGATCGGCAGGCCATTGACGATCCCGCGCCGGGTGGACAAATAAAGGGCCGGGCCGTGCGCTCCGTCGGCTCCGCTGACCGTGCCCAAAATATTGCTCTGTTCCGCCGCTTCCACCAGTGCAGCCCCGGCACCATCCCCAAACAGCACGCAGGTAGTGCGGTCGGTAAAGTCGGTCACTTTGGACAATGTCTCGCCGCCCACCACGAGGACTTTTTTGGCGCTGCCCGCCGCAATCAGCCCTTGGGCCAAGATCAAACCATACGTAAACCCGGCGCAGGCTGCCTTGATGTCCAATGCGCCGGCGCGATGAATGCCGAGTTGGTGTTGCAGTTGGCAGGCCATGCTGGGCATTTCCTGATCAGGCGTGGTGGTGCCAACAATGATAAAATCTACATCATCCAAACTTTTACCATATTCAGTTACTAGTTTTTGGGCCGCCTTTCGACAAAGATCGCTGGTATATTCATCGGCTGCTACGTAGCGCCGTTGATGGATGCCAGTGCGGGAAACGATCCATTCGTCGGTAGTATCAATACTTTTTTCAAAGTCAAAATTGGTTTGGATCTGTTCGGGCACGTGAGTGCTCAAGGCGGTGATACGTGCCTGCATAGTGTTGGGTTTTTGTTGCGGTACAAATATAAGGCCCGCCCGGCCATTGTTGGCCAAAATAGGGAAACAATGGCCCAATATGATGCCAAAAAATCTCGACGGATCATGTGGCTTTGGGGTAGTGGATATCCATGGTGGCCATGGTATCGGCAATCTTTTTGGCCACCACATATTCCTTGTACCAATTTTGATCCGCCGGCACGATGTGCCAGGCCGCCGCTTTCCCGCAGTTTTCAAAAATATCTTCGTACACTTGTTGATATTGTTGCCACTTTTGTACCGTTTCCCAATCGGCGTCGTTGTGCTTCCAGAATTTGGTCGGGTTGGTCAAGCGCTCATACAGGCGCTCTTTTTGGACTTCGGGTGAAATATGCAAATAGAATTTGAGGATATGGGTGTCGTGGTGACACAACAATTGCTCGAACGTATTGATCACTTGGTAGCGCAGTTCCAGGGCACTTTCGGTCAGTTGGCCGTTGATCACGGGCACGATCACATCTTCATAATGCGATCGGTTAAAGATCTGGATCATGCCTCGGGCCGGGGCATGTTGGTGGATGCGCCACAAAAAATCATGGGCCATTTCCTCTTCGGTAGGTTTTTTGAACGCCTTGACCGTGCAGCCCAGTGGATTGACCCCACGGCATATGGTCGAGATCGTTCCATCCTTGCCCGAAGCGTCCAAACCCTGCAAAATGATGAGCAAGCTGGACTGGCCTTGGGCGTACATCACCCGCTGATAGTCACCGATCTGGTCAATCAGTTTATTGGTCTTGATTTTTGTATCTTCCTTGTCCCATTCTTTGGGTGCCCGGGTACTGGTGTCGGATAGTTTCATGGGGTGGATTTTTGGGCCAGGGCCTTCCCCAAACGGGTTCTGGCGACAGCCGCAATGGTAAAATATTTAAAGTTAGTTGATTAAAAC
>JAYUVL010000394.1:0-10137 GCA_043754075.1 Cytophagales bacterium
CCATTCCGGTCGTCATTGCGTTGTATGTAATATTGTCAGTCATTAAAAATAACCTTTCCACTTAACTTAGCCGAGCGCTGTTGATTATGAAATTCATTGCCGAGATTGATGTGATGCCCCAAAAAGAAATTTTGGATCCCCAGGGCAAAGCTGTACTGCTGGGCCTGGGAAACTTGGGCCTCCAAAACGTGGCCGATGTACGCGTCGGCAAGCATATCTGGCTGGAACTAGAGGTGGCCGATGAAGCTGCGGCCCGGCAAGAAGTGGAGTTTGCCTGCAAAAAACTGTTGGCCAATTTGATCATGGAAGATTATACTTTCAAAGTATACCCGGCATAACCGCTTTGGTGGCCGGTGTGTGTTGTCCAAGGCAGTATTCGCGCGCCACAGATCACGCCGGCCTAGGGGCTATCGACGGGGGCAGATGCCCCCAACATGGCTAACGGAAGAGGAATAAATAAGCACTTGGCCAAAGTATAAATGATTCATTGGCAACAAGTTTGGTTGATCTATACGGGATTGGCCTGCCCGGGCTGGAGGGTAAAGCTAAAAGAGCTCCCTTGGCCTACTTCGCTCTGAACGGAGATGGTACCACCGTTATTTTCAACAAATTCTTTGACCAATAGCAATCCGATCCCGGTTCCCGTCTCGCCCGAGGTGCCTGCTTTTGAAGAGTTGGTCTGGATGGTAAAGAGTTCGGCCATTTGGGCTGGGCTCATGCCCACTCCGAAATCACTCACCGTTATTTCCAGCCGGTCTCCCACCATTTGGCCGCCCACTCTGATTTCACCGCCAGAGTGGGTAAACTTGATGGCGTTGGCAATCAAATTGCGCAAAATTAGTTTTACTTGATCCGGATCGGCCCAAGCGACTAAATCCGGGGGGATCAGATTGAAAATGGTGATTGCTTTATCGTTTATACTTGCCCCATAAAGCTGGATCACCGCGTCTGCTACTGCTCGGGGGTGCAGGTTTTTTAAGTTGGCGGCTATCCCTTGTTGCATTTGCAAGATGGACCAGCGGAGCAGATTGTCCAGCATATCGGACAATGTATCGGTGTTTTTGTGCAATTCTTTGGCGAAGTGCTGGAATTCTGCTTGGGTTAGCCCATCCATGTCCAGCAGTTTTAGGATTCCATTGAGTTGGTTGAAGGGACTTCGGAGATCATGGGAAATGATGGAAAATAGTTTGTCCTTAGTGGCGTTCATCTGGGCAAGTTCTTTGGATTGGGTCATTATTTCTTCTTTTTGGCTAAAAAGTTCGGCTTTTTGCCTCAAAATCGCATCATTCTGCTGGCTCAAAACCTCGTTCTGGGCCAATATCTCCTTGGTCCGTACTTGGACCACCGCTTCTAGTTTTGCTTTTTCGCGCAACAGGTTTTGGGTGTAAAGGAAGGTGATCAGATAAACAACCGCTGTTCCGAGCGAAAAGTAGGCCAAATAGGCCCACCAAGATCGGTACCAAGGTGCTTTGATAGCAAAAGCATAGGTGGCTTCTTGGCCGGGCCGACCGTAGGCATTGCGCGATCGCACCCGGAAAGTGTAGGTTCCCTCTGGCAGGTTGGTATACTCTTTTTGGGCACGCGAAGTCCAAGTTGACCATTCTTCGTCATACTGATCCAACTTATACTGATATTGGTCGCCTTTTTCGTTCAGAAAGTTGAAAGCTGAAAAGTTGAAAATCAAGGAATTGAATTCATAGTCCAGCGGATTGTCTCCCTTAGGGGCCAAAGGAAGCAATGAATCAATATTTGAAAGTGAAACTTGGGTAATGCGCGTACCAAGCTCCATTGATTGGCCTGCATTTTTGTGATCAAAGCGGAAAAGACCTTCTGAATTTGCCAACCAATAAGTGTCATTTTCATCTTCATACATTGCAGCGGCGGTTTTACCAATGGGGCGAAGCGAGAGGGAGTCCAACCTGAAGCCACCGTTTTCCTGTTTCCACGCGATTGCTAGGCCGTTCAGTAACCAAACATTTCCGTGGGAATCTTCTTTCACTATGGGGCGTTGATAACGGGGCAAATGAAAATCTACGTTGACCAGGTTCGATTTTACAAATACTTCGTTGGCTTCATCGAAAGAATAAAGCCCAGTTCGGGAGGTAAAATAAGGTTGGTGGTCAACTTCAAAGATCTTGTTGAATTGGGTTTCGTTCAGCCCCGTGGTGTAATGCTTTACTTGGGCTTGCTGTACCGACTGGACGGTTTTCTTGCCTTGGGGGAAGTGAACCCGATAGAAACCTTGATTGGTAGTGCCCACCCACAAGCGTCCATCGGGCAATTCATACAAACTTCGGCAATCGGTTTGAGTGGCATGAAGCAACCCTAGGTCTTTAAATTGTTGATTTTCAAAGGAAAAGACATTGACCCCGCCATAAGTGGCCACATAGAGGATAGTGCTGTCCTGCTTGGAAACCCAAAACTGCATGGTTGAATTGGGAAGCTCGAGCTGGCTCACTATGCGTTTACCTTCCACGTAAAGCAGGCCAGTATTGCCTCCGGCGATCAATAGGCCAGCGCCATAAGGTTGCAATTGCCAAACTTGTGATTCGGTACCCGGTATCACTTCAAACCGCTCGTTTTTGAGGTAAAGCAGCCCCACGTCATTTCCGATGTAGAGCAGGTTTTGGTATTTCAATACAGCGTGCGTCCTGTTTTTGATATTATGGTACTTGTTGTAAGTAGCAAAGGGCAGCGATAAATCAATTCTGGCTAGTCCTTGGCCAGTGCCGACCCAAAGTGAGCCTTGCCGATCCTCGAGCAGGGTAAATATCGTATTACTGATCAGGTTGTCTTTTTCGGTGATGTGCTGAACCACCGCGCCTTTTTTGTCAAGGATCAAAATACCATTGTAAGTAGTGCCGACCGCCAAGTTGCCGTTCCGAAGCTCAATTACAGTATAAACAAATGCTTTTTTCAAGATAGCATTGGCGGGGGCCGCCATCTCCTCCAGTTGTTGGTTTTCCAAGTCCAAGAGATAAATTCCCTCGTTTTCGGTAAAAAGCATTAGCTTGTTGGGGCCTAACTCAACTAGTCCCGTCGTCTTTTTGATGATGTGGGCATTTGCGGTGTAAACAACGGTTTTCAATTGACTTTTAATGGTGCTGAAGTGGCTGAACTTGCGATCATCGCTGGTCTCCAGGGCATAGAGTTGGTTTTTGCCCCTAAAGGTCAGGGAATAGTCATAATTGGAGGGCAGTGAGGCCACTTTCTGGTAATTACCATCTTTATCTCGCCGAAACAGAAAAATAAACCGTTGATTGCGGATGTAAACCCCTTCTTTGGTGGGTTGGATGTCCCAAGTGGTGGGCAATACCTTTTCTGGCTCGCTGAGTTGGTCAAAAAGCGAAACATACTGTTTTTTTCCGGTCAGATCTTGGTGCAAATAGCCAAACCCAGCGACCGTGCCCACAAAAACAGTTCCGTGAGCATCTTCGGTCATGACCCGTACATTATCGTTGATGGGTAGTGGCTCCCAAGCTGTGCCATTGTAGGTAAAAGCTCGGTCGCCCCCACCGACATAGAGCATCCCTTTGCTATCTTGCATGACAGCAAAAACGGTAGACAAGTCGGCTGAATTTTCCGGGGTATAATTTTGGATAAATGGCGCTTGTCCATTTGCGGGGAGTTGCCCAAGCAAAAAAGCCCAATATAAAAAGCCAAAAATTTTTTTTCTTGTCAGTTGAGTGGCCACAGGGTTACGGGGAAAACAATCACTAATATGTTGCAACAAGCCACATACCAAACGGTAACATCATACAAAACCATTCGGTTTCTTTGCGCCGAATGATTGCGCAAAATCCCGCAAATTCACGAGCGTTTGCAGGATTTTGCGCAAAAATTGACTTGGCTGTTTATTGACTGGCTTTCCCGCCTTTCATCGGCATTTTGATCGCGTCCATGTCCTTGCCCTTGATCGCGTCGTTGATCTTGGGCAATTCGCTGGCAAACAAGTTGCGGAGCTTGCCCAGTTCATTGTCAATCTTTTGGGTCAAGTCTTTCTTGGTCTCCATTGCTTGATCGGTGGGGCGATAGTTGCCGCTGCCCACCACTCCCACCAGATCGCTCAATTTATTGTTGAGCCGGATGGGGAAATTGAGCGGGTCTTGATTGCTGCGGTTTTTGGTCTGGTAGAGGGCCTCTTCCACCGCCGTCATTTTTTTGTCAAAGTCTTTGATCTGGTCGATTAAATCCTTGTCTTTGAGTGGCTCCAGCCGTTTGGTGTAATCGTTCAATTGCTGGCGCAGGGTTCGGATTTCTTTGATCGATTGATGAGTTTCGGTCAGTTTATCGCGCACCTCGATCAGGTAATCGAACTGGGCTTGGAGGTCTTCTTGGCTCACGCTCAACCGGGGGTCTTTCAACACTTCAAAACTTTGCATCACTGAGTCTTGGCCCACTTTGAGTTTCACGTAGTAAGTGCCCGGCACCACCATAGGCCCTTGGAGCCCGCCACCCCAAAGAATGAGGCCGTCAAAACGTTCGGCCCCCGCATGGCGCATGTTCCAGAAGAACCGGTTGCCGCCAGCTTTGGCCTCCAACATGTCGCCTCTTTCTTTGGCATTGGATGCATATTTTTTAATCAGTTTTTGATTTTTGTCCAAAAACTCCAAACTGGTCAGGTGGGCCGAATCAGGGACCGCCTGGAGGTGGAACTGCACCATCACCCCACCGGGCAGGTTGCGGCCCACCAGTTTGGGGTTGCCCATACTGCCCCCGTCAACTTTATAGGTATTGCGCGGTTTGTAAAGCTGGAGTTTGGCCAAGGCCATCGCGGGTTTCAGTTCGCGCAGCGGGGTGAGGTCGTCAATGATCCACAAGCTGCGGCCCTGGGTGGCGGCAATCAAGTCTTCGTTTTTGATGGCCAGATCGGTAATGGGCACCAGCGGCAGGTTGAGCTGGAACGGTTGCCAGTTGGCGCCATCATCAAACGAGAGGTACATGCCGCTCTCCGTGCCCGCATAGAGCAAGCCGGCGCGCACGGGATCGGCCCGCAGCACGCGCGTAAAGTGCTGGTTATCAATTCCATTGGTGATTTTTTTCCACGTTTTTCCGTAGTCGAGCGTTGCATACAGATAAGGGGCGAAGTCGTCCGATTTGTACCGGGTAGCGGCCACATAGGCCCCGCCCTTGACAAAGGGGTGGGGCTCAATGCTGTTCACCATGTTCCACTTGGGAAATATCCCCTCGGGTGGCGTCACATTGGCCCAGGTCTTGCCGCCGTCGCGGGTAAGGTGGATCAGGCCGTCGTCGCTGCCCGTCCAGATCACTCCTTTTTCGTAGGGCGATTCCGTGGCGGCAAAGATGGTGCAGTAATATTCCACTCCGGTGTTGTCCTTGGTGATCGGCCCACCCGACACATCTTGTTTGGTAGTGTCGTTGGTGGTCAGGTCGGGGCTGATGGCCTCCCAGCTTTGGCCCTCGTTGGTGGTTTTGAACAACCGATTGCCGGCGGCGTAGAGCGTATTGGGGTCATGTGGGGAGAAGAATATCGGGAAATTCCACTGGAAGCGGTATTTCATCGCCTTGGCCCCGGCACCCATTGGGTTTTCGGGATACACGTTTACGGCGCGGCTCTCGCCGGTTTTATGGTCGATCCGTTCCAGAAAGCCGCCGTAATTGCCCCCATACACAATGTCGGGGTTGGTGGGGTGCACGGCAATGTGCCCGCTTTCGGCCCCGGCGGTCACTTCCCAGTCTTTCTCGGTAATGCCCGTCATGTTGAATGTCCGGTGGCTTACCCGTAGCGTGGTGTTGTCTTGCTGGGCCACATAAATGCGGTAGGGGAAGTGGTTGTCGGTCACTACGCGGTAATACTGAGCGGTGGGTTGGTTGAAGTAGGTGGTCCAGTTTTGGCCTCCGTCTTGGCTGACTTGGGCACCGCCGTCGTCGGCAATGACCATGCTTTGGTTGTTGGTGGACGAGATCCAGAGGTCGTGGTGGTCGCCGTGGGGAGCATTGAACTGCTCAAAAGTGCGGCCCCCATCTTTGCTGCGGTGGTAGCTCACATTCATTACATACACCATGTCCTCGTTTTGGGTATCGGCGTAAATCCGGGTGTAGTACCACGCCCGTTGGCGCAGGGCCCGGTCCTCGTTGGTTTTGGTCCACGTTTCCCCGCCGTTGTCGGAACGGAACACGCCACCCTCGGCCGCCTCGATCAACGCCCAGATCCGGTTGGAATTTTGGGGCGATACCGCTACGCCGATGATGCCCAGCGTACCTTTGGGCAATCCTTTCTGTTTAGAAATGTTGGCCCAAGTTTCGCCGGCGTCGGTGCTTTTCCAGAGGCCGGAGCCTTCGCCCCCGCTTTCCATGCTGTACGGGGTGCGGATCACGCGCCAAGTACTAGCAAACAAAATGCGGGGGTTGTTGGGGTCCACCACCAAATCAACCGCTCCAGCCTGTTCGTTGGCAAACAGCACCCGCCGCCAAGACAGCCCGCCGTCGGTGGTTTTGTACACGCCCCGCTCGGGATGGGGCCCAAACAAGTGGCCCATTACCGCCACCCAGGCCACGTCGGGGTTTTGCGGGTGGATGCGGATGCGCCCAATGTGGCGGCTGTTGGCCAAGTCTTTGGATTGTTTCCAGGTTTTGCCCGCATCGGTGCTTCTCCAAATGCCGTAGCCGTGGCTCACGTTGCCACGCACGGTCTTTTCGCCACCGCCCGCGTAGATCACGTTGGGGTCATTGCCCGCTACCGCTAGTGCGCCGATGGATCCGCCAAAATAACCGTCCGAAATATTGGCCCAAGTATTGCCACCATCAGTGGTTTTCCACACCCCGCCACCGGTGGACCCCATGTAGAACAAATTGGGCTGGCCGTTCACGCCCGTTACCGCGCAGGAACGCCCCCCCCGAAAAGGTCCGATGCTGCGCCACTGCACCACGTTG
Organism: Cytophagales bacterium; assembly: GCA_043754075.1. Taxonomy (GTDB): domain Bacteria; phylum Bacteroidota; class Bacteroidia; order Cytophagales; family Thermoflexibacteraceae; genus JALONO01. The sequence goes on from JAYUVL010000394.1 coordinate 6,895, forward strand.
AGCAGTGAGGTGTCCAGTTTGACCCCGGCATCAGGGGCAGTAGCCGGGCGGTTTCGCTGGGCTTGGGCAGGGGCGACAAAGAGGCCCAAGATCCCCAGAATGGCCAAAAAGAGTTGACTGTATTGTTTCTTCATTTTGCGGAATAGTAAAACGTTTAGTTGATCTGAGTGGCCAAGTTCGGAAGTTTTGGGGAGAAAAGCCCACATTTCCCCCTTAAGTTCCGCTACTTTTGCTTCGCCTTGCCCACTTTTTATGACCGACTTTCTTCCCGATAACTACCTCTACTATTTGCTTTTGCCCTTGATTGCATTTGTGGCTGGATTTATTGACGCAATAGTGGGCGGCGGTGGCTTGGTACAAGTGCCCTCACTGTTCATTCTGTTTCCGCAGTTCCCGGTGTCGATGATCATCGGTAGCAACCGCTTTGCTTCATTCATGGGCACTTCGGTGGCGGCCTATCAGTATGCCACCAAGGTTGAGATCCCGTGGAAATCGGTTGGCTGTGCGGGGGTGGGTGCGGCTTTTTGTGCCTACCTGGGCGCGGAATTCTCTAGCCTGATCAGCGCCAATGTACTGAAACCCATTGTGTTGGTGCTAATGGTGGCCATTGCCATTTATACTTACCGCAAAAAAGATTTGGGGACAAGTGAACATTTTCGGGTCATCCACATTCTCCCTTGGAGCTTTCTCATCGGGGCGGCCACTGGCTTTTACAATGGATTCGTGGGGCCGGGCACCGGCAGTTTGTTGGTCTTTGGCTTTGTGAGCCTCATCGGCTACAATTTTCTCACTGGATCGGCCATTGCCAAATTTGTCAATGTCATTGCAGATATTGCCTCCCTGATTTTCTTTTTGATCAATGGTTTTGTCAATTTCAAAATTGCCCTGCCCATGATGGTGTTCAATATGTTGGGATCATGGGTGGGCAGCCGGCTGGCCATCTGGCGGGGAAATGAATTTGTGCGGTTGCTGTTCCTCGTGGTGGTTGGGGCGCTGATCTTGCGCTTTGGCTACGATTTGGTGAAGGGAAATTGAGGACTACGCTGCCATTGTTCGCCGAGCAGTAAGCCCATGGCAAAATGCCCAGGTTGTTTATTGCCCCAGAGGAATACAAAGGAGGATTTTCGGCTCATTCTTTGTCTCTCAGCCGGGCTTTCAACCTTTCCAAATCGGTCAACACGCTGGGTTGGGCGGGCGGTGGTGGCAAATTGTTTTTGCCAAGGGCATTGACCTGCGTTTTGAGCCGGCCCAGTTCTTCGCTGACCGTACCGGACGAGGGAGTGATCCCCAAAATCTGGTTGATTTCATCGTCCAGCGAGGTTTTTTCCTTGGCAATGTACGTGTATGACTCGGCCAGTGCCTCTTGTTCGGCCACTTTTTCCTTCAAGTTTTCCAGCAGGGTCAGGGTACCGGAGGCATCTACCCGGGCCAAGCGTTCTTGCATGGTCTTGGTGGCCTCGCTCACTTTGGCGCGGGCTTTGAGCGTCCGCATTTCATTGTCCCATGCCTCGACCTGCATCTTTTGTTTCAGCACGGTGGCTTCCATTTGCTTCACCATGACTTCATAATTTTTCAGCCCTTTTTCGCCAGCATCAACCCGGGCCAGTATCTCCTGCTTCTTGGCCAACGCTGCTCCGGCCAAGTTGTCGGCTTGGGCTTGGGGCACTAGGCCATCTCGGGCCTTTTCCAGCAGCAAGATGGCCCGGTTTTCATAACTTTTGGCCAAATTGATTTGCGCTTCATTTTCGCGCTTGGTGCGGATGTACAACGCTTTCACTTCAGTCAAGCTTTTGAGGCTTTCCGACAAGTTGGCTTTCAAATCATGAATTTGTTGTTCAGCCAGTTTGGCCGGATCTTCCTTGAGCTTGGGCTTTACTTTCCCAAACAAGGACTGGAAACGTTGAATCAATCTATAAAAGTCAGTTAGCATAAGTACGGATTGCAAACAGGGCCTGACGATGATTTAGCCACGGGTAAGATCCACCCAGGGGGTTGGTTGTTTATTTACCAAATTTTTGCTCAAAATAATTGTACGACCGATTGAGCCGTTGGGTAATCTCTAGGGCAGTTTTGTACTTGGAGGGGTCATTGTGGAACCGGTCGGGGTGGTATTGCTTGATGAGCCGCTTGTAGCTGGCCTTGATCTCCTCAAACGATGCCCCGGTGCGCAATTCCAAGGTAGCAAAATGCTCTTGGTCCTCGCGCAAAAAGGTGTTGTGGGTTGATCCGCCCGAATCTTGGCTGGTCGACTGCCGGTCTTGCTGCTGCTTCCATTCATCATATTGGCGCGAAAGTTCGCGATCCTCATCTGAGACCCGATCCCGATTGGGCAGCGCACTGCCCAGGTTTGCCTTGAAAATATTGAATAGCCTGTCGAACATGCCACAATTGTTTAAAACCAAATGTACGAAATATATCCTATAAAGTTGGCAACATCCCTACCATTTGTCAGTTCTTTGGATGGGCGAAAAAAAATGGGCCCCGGTCTGGGTCAAAATATCACCTCGTTGTCCCGGTTTCGCGGTGGGATGGCCACTTGGCGACGGGCTTGGCGGGTGGGCGTTTTGTTTTTGCGCTTGGACCCAAACAATTCGTTCAATGCGCCAAAACTCTTGGTGAACTGAAAACTCATGCCCGTGGTGGTGTTGCCGCCCACTGCGGCGTTGAACGTATTGGAAACGTTGCGGCGATAGACCTTCATGCGCAATCGGCCATCGGGACTGACCAGGTATTCCACCGTCCAGTCGCCCGCAATGGTGGACGCGTTCGCTTGGTTGTTCACACTGGTGAACGCTCCATCGCGGGTGATGCGCACCCGTCCGTTGAGAAAACTGTAGGAAAGCCGCAGTTGCAACGTGCCCAAAGCATTGGCATCCAAGCCGTTGAGATTGATGTCAACTTCCAGTTTTTCATCTACTTGGGAGAGCCAGTTGCTCATTTGGTTGGCCAGTAGCTCGCTGACGCTCCCCCCCGCCGACTGGCTCGAGATGGCAAACTCATTGATGGCCGAGAGCCGCTTGAGCAGGATCAAGCTGAACACTTGGCGGTTGAGTTCTTGCTCATCAGCGGCCAACCGGGCCTTGAACGCACTCAGTTCCGTCTCGAGGTTGATCTGCTGGTTGCCCACCACGATGGTGCGCGGGTAGTCATAAAACTCTACCCCAAACTTGATATTGGGCGACAAAATATCGCCCGTTACGTTTAGATTTACCCGGGTTGGATAGCGACGGTTTGCCTCGGCAG
>JAYUVL010000395.1:0-2767 GCA_043754075.1 Cytophagales bacterium
AGTGGTTTAATTTAAAAAATTTACCATAATGCAGATTATACCCATGATTGTCCTTTAAAATTGACGGGAGTAGGCCATTCAACTTGACATTAAGTGGATTTACTGTTTGTTATATGGCGATGCCAAGCTTAATCTAGCTTGAAGACAGGGCGCACATTGGCCTGATTTTCTGCGCGTTGCTCTTTTGCTCATTCATCAGCGGGTAGGCAATGGCACAAAAAAGCCGGGCACATCCATGTGCCCGACTTTGATTACAAAATAATTTGGGATTACTCCTGGGCCGATTTCAGTGATTCGCGTAGTTTTTTCTGCTGGGCATCGACCACCCCGATGGTGACCATGTTGACAATTTCACGCACGGAGCTGCCCAATTGTAGCACATGGACTGATTTCTTGGTACCCAAAAGAATCGGCCCAATGGCCTCGGCCCCACCGATGGCCTGCATCAGCTTATAGGCGATGTTGCCCGAGGAAAGATTGGGGAAAATCAGCACGTTGGGCGGGCTGTCCACCAAAGGCGAAAACGGATAATTTTCTTTCAGGATTTCCCGGTTGAACGCCACATTGGCCTGAATCTCGCCATCCACCACCAAATCAGAGTGGCGCTCGTGCAGGATTTCCACTGCCCGGCGCACTGTGCGCGGCTCATGGTCATCGGCTGAACCGAAGTTGGAGTAGGACAGCATGGCAATCCGAGGCTCGATATCGATGCTCCGCACGGCTTGGGCTGCCAGCCAAGCAATTTCGGCCAGTTCCTCGGCAGTAGGATTGGCAATCATGGTGGTGTCGGCCATAAAAATGGGCCCCTCTTTGGTCAGCATCAGGTACATGCCCGCCATCCGCTTGCCTTGGGCATACGTGCCAATAATCTCAAGCGCAGGCCGGATCACGTCGGAGTACTTGCGGGTCATGCCCGAAATGAACACATCAGCTGCGCCGGTTTCCAACATTACCATGCCAAAATAGTTGCGCTCGCGCACTTGGCGCACCGCCTCATTCTGGTTATAACCGCGCCGGCGGCGTTTTTCAAAAAAGATTTGACCGTATTCCTGCACTTTATCATGGGTGGCAGCCGCCAGCGGATCAATGATTTCGGCATTGGCCAAATCAAGCTGGTATTCCTCGGCAATTTGCCGGATCCGGGTTTCGTCACCCAGTAAAATGGGGTGGGCAATGCCCTCATCCATCACAATCTGGGCTGCCTTGAGCATTTTGTAGGTGTCAGCCTCGGCAAATATCACGCGCTGGGGATCCTGCTTGGCTTTGTTGACCAGCAACCGGATGATGTTTTCGTCCGTTCCCATCCGTTTGCGCAGTTCGTCCTCATACCCCTCCCAGTTGGTAATTTCGCGGCGCGCCACTCCACTAGCAATGGCCGCCTTGGCCACTGCCGGCGCCACGGTAGTGAGCAGGCGGGGATCCAACGGTTTGGGGATAAAATATTGTGGACCAAAAACGATATTTTTTTCGTTATAAGCAATATTGACAATATCTGGAACGGCTTTTTTGGCCAATTCAGCGATTGCTTTAACAGCGGCCAGTTTCATTTCCTCGTTAATCCCGGTGGCCCGCACGTCCAGTGCGCCCCGGAAAATGAAGGGAAAGCCCAGCACATTGTTCACTTGGTTGGGATAATCGGAGCGGCCCGTAGCCATGATCACCTCCGGGCGGGTGGCAATGGCCAGTTCATAAGCAATTTCCGGGTTTGGGTTGGCCAAGGCAAAGACAATGGGCCTTTCGGCCATTTGCAAGAGCATTTCCGGGGTCATCACATTGGCTTTGGACAAGCCCAAAAATACGTCGGCCCCCACAATGGCATCGTCCAGCTTGTGAAAATCCCGGGTGGTGGCAAACGCCTGCTTGGACTTGTCCAAATCGGTACGATCAGCCCGGACCACGCCTTTGCTGTCGCAGAGAATAATATTTTCAGGGTTTACGCCAATATTGATAAACAATTTGACACATGAAATGGCCGAAGCCCCCGCCCCTGAAACCACAATGCGCACTTGGCCAATGGGCTTATCCACAATCTCCAAGGCATTGATCAAGCCGGCACTGGTGATAATGGCCGTGCCGTGCTGGTCATCGTGCATAACGGGGATGTTCATCTCCGCCTTGAGCCGCTCCTCGATCTCGAAACAATCGGGGGCTTTGATGTCTTCCAAGTTGATCCCGCCAAAAGTGGGTTCCAAGGCTTTGACCACCGTGATAAACTCCTCGACATCGCGGCTTTTCAACTCAATATCAAACACATCGATTCCCGCAAATATTTTAAACAAAATACCTTTTCCTTCCATTACTGGTTTGGATGCCTCAGGGCCGATGTCGCCCAAGCCCAGCACAGCAGTACCATTGGAAATAACGGCCACCAAATTGCCTTTGGCAGTGTATTTATAGACATCATCGGGGTTTTGGGCAATTTCTAGACATGGCTCGGCCACCCCAGGAGAATAAGCCAAAGCTAGGTCACGTTGGGTTTTGGTCGCTTTGGTGGGGATTACCTCAATCTTGCCGGGTCGTTCGAGCGAGTGGTAATCCAACGCATCCTGCTTTCGAATTTTATTGGACATACAAAATAGTTTTAGGGTTTTCCACGGAAAAATTTACTAAAATTGGCGTAAATAAGTGGGTTAATAGCCCGTAAATATAAGATAATTGGGACTTGCCAAGTTAAAATATGAACAAATATTCTCTGCGACTGCTGATTGCCCTCACTGGATGCTGGCTGGCCTGCTCCACGGCAGCGGCCCAGCCCTTGCGGGACAAC
>JAYUVL010000396.1:0-23374 GCA_043754075.1 Cytophagales bacterium
TGACCGATACAAAGAAAAATTAGCTTCTTTGATAAACACAAATTTTCAAAAAATCAAATCACACAACAGTGATTTGCAAACCTCTATGTGTTAAGTATAGAAGAACAAGTCTTCGGCTTCGCTTCCCTCAGGATTGCCGCCACCGGGGCTGTCGTCATAATTACTGCTGGGGTAGGCGTTGGACATTGACTGGGCCATTATATTGTCACTACGCTGGTTGCGGGAGTAAGATTGGTTGCTGGTGCGGTTCAGTTGGTTGATAAAACTGAGCACATCGCCGGTATAGCTCAGCGGTGAAGCCAAGTATTGGTACGCAAAATTGGGCACGCCCACCACAAAACTGAGTTGGGCCTCGGATAGATCCTCGGCGTCGTTGAGCACTTCGGCGTGGAGGGTGACTGAGGCGGTTTTTTCGTCGGTCAAATCTATCCGATAGGTGGGCAGCCACGAAATTCCCTTCCGCAAATATCCGAATGAAAGGTTTTGGGTAGCGGCGGTATTGGCAAAATCGATCCGCAGTGCCTGGACGGAGTCTTGCAATTCTAGCTGGGTAGCAGTTTTTTCGGTGGTGAGGAAGCTGCGAATCTCTCCCATGGGTATGTTTTGCCAGCCATTGTTGGTCTTAAGGATTACATACTTGGCGCGAGCCAGTTCCAGCGTGCCCTCCAAGTTGCCGCCCTGGGCCAGAGAAAGCGTCATCTTGTTCCCTACGTTGGCCCGTAACAAACTGGCCAGTTCTTGGGCTTCGATGGTGGTAGTGCGGGGAGACAGCACCGTGTGAACGCGGCGGATCCGGTTGCCCTCGGCAGCAAACCAGAGTGTCCCAAAAGTAGCTTGGGGGATGTCAGTCAAGGTCGCCGAGCCATTGGCGGTTTCCAGCCGCAAGTTCTTGGTGAAAAATGAAGTGCCGTTCTTGAACAATGCCACTTGGGTTTGGGAGGCTGAGGGAAAAATGGAAGCAAGCCAGCAAACCAGAAAAAGCCAATAAACCTTCATATAGTGTTATAAAATGCGCAACTCATCACCAGATAATTTACAGGCCATGCTTTTCCAAACGCCGATAGAGAGATGCGCGCGTTAAGCCCAAGGCTTTGGCTGCCTTGGAAATATTGCCCGCATGTTTACTGATCGCCATCTGGATGACCAATTTTTCTACCGTTTCCAAATCGTAATTGCTGATGTCCATATCGTTCGATTCGTTCTTTTGGAGCAAGAATAGGAAATCGCCCGGCTGGAGCATATTGTCGTCACTCATGATCACCGCCCGCTCAATGGCGTGCTGCAACTCGCGCACGTTGCCGGGCCAGTGGTATTTCTGGAGCTTTTTGATGGCAGTGGCTGAGAGGGATTTTTCGGTCAGTTTGTACCGAGCGCAATAAACTTTGGTAAAGTGCTCGGCCAACAGGGGGACGTCCTCCTCACGTTCGCGCAAAGTGGGCAGGTGCAGTTCCACGGTATTGATCCGATAGAGCAAGTCTTGGCGAAAAGTACCCTCTTCCACCATTTCGTACAGGGGCATGTTGGTGGCGCACACCAGCCGGATGTCAATCGGAATGGGCTGGTTGGTGCCCACCCGCAGGATTTCCCGCTTTTGCAGCACGGTGAGCAGTTTGGACTGCATGGCCATCGGCAGATTGCCGATCTCGTCCAAAAACAGTGTTCCCTTGCCGGCTACTTCAAAGCGGCCGGGGCGGTCTTCCTTGGCATCGGTGAAAGCCCCCTTTTTATGGCCGAACAGTTCACTTTCAAACAGGGTTTCAGTGATCGATCCCATGTCTACCGTCACGAAGGGCCCTTCGCGGCGTTGGGAAGCTTGGTGGATCGCTTGGGCGATCACTTCCTTGCCGGTACCGTTTTCGCCCAGGACCAAAATATTGGCATCGGTTACAGATACTTTGCGCACAATGGTGAACAAATTGTTCATTTCCTCGCTAGTGCCGATGATGCCCTCAAAGGGATTGTCGGAGGCAGTCTTCTTGCTGGCCGCTGCCGCTGCTTTTTTGGCTTCCTTGGCGGCACCGCTCCGCTGGGCCTTTCTGGTATCCTGTGCCGACTCGATGGTGGCAATCAATTTGTCATTTTGCCAAGGTTTGAGCACAAAATCGGTGGCGCCGGCTTTTAAAGCCCGTACTGCCATTTCTACATCACCGTAGGCGGTGATCATGATCACGGTGGCGAACGGATCGCGCTCAACGATTTGTTCCAGCCAATAAAATCCCTCTTTGCCAGTGGTGGTGTCTTTGCTGAAATTCATGTCCAGCAGGATCGCGTCATATTTCTCGTTATTGAGCAAAAAAGGGATTTTGCGGGGGTCTTTCTCAATCTGAACCAATTGTGCGTGCTTTTTTAAAAGGAGTCTTGCCGCCAATAGAATGTCTTCATTATCATCAATAACCAATATTTTGCCGAGTTCTCTGTTCATTGTAAGCCGAAAGTGGTGGGTTGGTTGGTTTTATTTGAAAATCAATACGTTAATAAAAGTAAAAAGGTTTGCAAACATTAAAATTAAGAAATTAAGCACAAACATTGGGTCAAATTGATTTTTATTTGCACTTTATTTGTATGGCATTGTACGATTTGACGCTGCCAACCTTTGCGTATCGACTCCGGGAGAGTGAGCGGGGTATGGCCATTTATGATGTTTGCCGGGGCAAATATGTGGCCCTCAGCCCCGAAGAGTGGGTCAGGCAACATTTTATCCATTATTTGCTGGCACAGGGCTGCCCTCGCTCGCTCATGCGGATCGAGCGAGGGCACCGGTACAACCGGCAAGCCCAGCGGACGGATATTTTGGTGTATGACCGGGCGCAACTGCCGTGGTTGTTGGTAGAGTGCAAAGCCCCGATCATTGTCCTGGGCCAACCGGTAATGGAACAGGCCCTGGCCTACAATCATGTTTTGAAAGCGGCATTTGTGGCGGTGAGCAACGGGATCCAGCACGCCTACTTTGCGCGGGACGAAGCGCAGGGAGTGCATCGGCCACTAGAAGGGTTGCCCAGTTTTGGTTAGTTTTTTGTGGTTCTAACTCTTTATCGTCTTATCAAACCTTTAGTCATGCGGTTGATTCTTCTTTTTGCGTTGTTGTTGCTCTCCGCCTGCGGGACCTACAAAGGTGCCATTCTGTTCAAAACTGGGGAAGAATTCAGCAACGATGCCTTTAAGGCCGTGATGAAAGAAGCCCAATCAAACTATGTGTTGCGCAAATTTGATTTTGTCAATTTGGAAATTTTTACCAACAAGGGTGAGCGCATTACCGATCCTAATGGTGAGTTTTTACGGCAGGGCAATGCCCCCCAAGGTACCAACTTGAACAATAACCCTAATTTTACCCCCGGTATTGGGGCTATCACAGGCGGAGGGAGCATCCTCCGCCGTTACATGGTAGAAGAAGATGGCAACGCCTACCTCCCCGTGCTGGGCGCGGTCAAGCTGGAGGGACTAAAACTTTACCAAGTGGACAGCCTATTATCCAAGCGCTACGGCGAGCAGGGGGGGGTGTACAAAGATCCCTATGTGATGACCCAACTGCTCAACCGGCGGGCGGTGCTGGTGGGGGCACTGGGCAACCGGATTGTGCCGCTGGACAATGAGAACATGAGCTTGGTCGAGGTAGTGGCTTTGGCTGGCAACTTTGACTATCGGGTGCGGGCCGATCGGATTCGGGTCGTGCGCAATTGGGACACCAAACCCGTTGTGCAGATCATTGACCTATCAACCGTTCAAGGCTTGCAGACCGCCAACCTACGGATAGAACCCAACGATATTATCTACATAGAGCCTCGGCGCGGGCTGGGCCGCCGAGAGTCCCTGGGTGATATTGGGGCCATATTTGGCATCGCTGGCAGTGTGCTGGGCATTATTTCTTCTACCATTTTAACCATCTTCGCAATCCGAAACATCAGATGAGGCAATTTGTTTTTACTGAGGATGGCTTGTGCTGGTATTATTGACAACAGAACCTTGTTAGGCCAGAAGATGATTTTGGTGATACAGGTGACGGATCAACTCGCTTTTGGGGCATGTGTCTCGGCAATCGCTTCAAAATAGATGGTTATGGCCAAAGTTGAAATGAAACTTGCTGATTTTTTGATAGATTGGATTTTAAAAGGGAACCAAGAACTACCAATTCATCATTCATTGATTGGTTGAACAGGCAAGCTAATCATTAAGTTGCCAAAGTGTGAGGTTGGGTCAATTGGCCAATTGATGCAGGTCATGGTCAACCCACCTTAAAAAGTACGCGTTTGGCTCCTAATCAGTTGCTAACCATCATTTTGAGAATAAACAACAGCTATGTCGTCCCCCAATGATAGCCCGGATGGGCAGTATGAGAACAGTGGCAGGGCCATGAACATCGGTGATGCTGACGAAAACGAATTTCTCAGCGAGTTTGATGTGGGCAAAGTGCTGGTGGTGGTCAAAAAAAACCTCTTGTGGGTATTGTTAATTTTTACCATCTGCATTGCGGTCGCTTTTGCCTATTTGCGCTACACCAAGCCCATTTTTGAGTCCACGGCCAGTTTGCAAATGGAAGTGAAAGGCATAGCCCCCACCCTTGAACTGGGCATTTTTCGCAACGAGAACAGCCTGAACGATTATTTGTTGGGCGAGGCCCAGTTCATCCGATCCAATGTGGTCATTGACGACGTGATCAAAGAGCTGCAAATGTATGTGGCCTATTACCGCAAGGGCCGGGTTTTGTACGAAGAAAAGTTTTTCAATTGCCCTTTTAAAATTGAGAACCAAGAAATCAAAAACAAGGATTTTTACAATAAACAACTCTTCGTTGAGGTAATCGACACCACTCGATTTGTGCTCTCTTACGATTATGCCGGTGAAAACGTGGTCAAGGAATATCGATTTGGCAGTGTGGTGGACAATCAGCATTTCAAGTTCGCTATCAAGACCAACTTCAATGATTTTATCACTGAAATGCCCCAAGGGGATTACTACTTCACCATCTATGACCATGAGTATCTACAAAAACTGATTGCCAGCAACTTAAAAGTATTCCCCTCTGACATCAAGGCCCGGATCATCACGATTGCTTACCAAGATCCGAACAGCTACAAGGCGCAGTCGGTGGTGGAATATGTTGGCCGCTCGTATCTGGCCAAAAACATCAACAATCGCAGCAAAGAGAAAAAACAAACGATTGATTTCTTGGAGCAGCAGTTGGATACGCTGGAAAACTTGATCGAGCTCACCTACCGCGATATTCAAAATTACAAAATGGGGAAAACGGGCAGCGGGGATTCGGTGCCCAATTGGGCGGCACGCCTTCGGCCCACCATCGACGAAGTCATTGCCAACATCAAGAGATTTCAGGAAGAGCGCATCAAAGTGGCTGGCGAAGACAAGATTTATCGCAAAATCGTGGATTTCATCGACCGGGACTCCAGTGAAGTGCTCACTGCCTCGCTGGCAATGATGGTGAGCGACCCCAGAGTTGGGGAACTGCTCCGCACCTTGGCCACCCGCAAACAAGAGATGGAGCGAGTCAGCCTTTCGTACCGGGAGCCCAGCACTGTGATCAAGCAACGCCAACAAGAAATGGACAAACTGAACGAGCAACTGCTCAAAGTGATCAGTTTTGACCGTTACAACCTCAACGAGCGGCTGATCCAGTTGGAGCAGCAGATCCAGGCCCAAGAACGGCAGTTGCCCAGCGGCACAGCGGGCAGCATTCTGGACGGCCTCGATCTGGAGCTGCAAAAGCGCAACCGCTATTTGGCCTCTTACCAACAAACGTTTGACTTGTTGCTTTCCCGGCGGGTCGATGTACAATTGGCCGAAGCGGGCACCGTGTCCAACTTTCAGTTTTTGTCCGTGGCAAATCTGCCGCAAGAGGCGGTAATGCCCGACCGCAACCAAATCTACATTTATAGCCTGCTGTCGGCCGCTATTCTGTCGGCCGTGCTGGTGGTGGTGCGCTACCTCACGCTCAACAAAATCACCAGTGTGCGCGAAATCGAGCGAGCCACCCAAGCCCCGATCCTGGGCCTGATCCCATTTTATTCCAAAACCAAAATGGAGGCTTCCCAGTTAATAGTAAACGTGAACCCTAAATCGTCCATCAGCGAGGCGTTCCGTTCCATCCGCACCAACTTGGATTTTTTAGCCCCCCGGAAGGCTGGACGTACCATATCCGTCACCTCCACCATTAGCGGCGAGGGCAAAACCTTTGTTGCGGTCAATTTGGCGGGCATCATTGCCCTGTCGGACAGCAAAGTGATCGTGCTTGACCTGGACTTGCGCAAACCCAAGGTGCATTTGGCTTTTGGGGCCGAAAACACCAATGGTGTGAGCAACCTGCTGGTGGGCAAAGCATCGCTGGAGCAGTGTATCCAAAAATCAGTGTTGATGAACTTAGACTTTATCAGTGCTGGGCCGCACCCGCCCAACCCGGCCGAGTTGATAATGTCAGAAGAATTCAATAAATTAGTAGCGAAATTGAAAGACTTGTATGACGTGATCGTTTTTGACACGCCGCCAGTGGGGATAGTAACCGATGGGATGATTGTGATGAAAAGTACCGATTTGCCCATTTACGTGGTCCGGGCGGATTATTCCAAGCGCATGTTTTTGACCAACGTGAACCGCCTGATCTCCGCCAACAATTTCAAGAAAATGACCATTGTGCTCAATGGGGTGGGCGCGCAGGGTTCATACGGGTATGGCTACAACTATGGCTACGGCTATGGCTACGGCTACGGGAGCTATGGTTCCAGCTATGGGTACAGCAACTACGGCTACTATGATGAAGTCGGTGAGAATGAGGGCTTCCTTGAAAAAATCAAAAAACTATTTGCACGAAAATGATCTTCTCCTTATTTAAACGCAAGAAAAATTCAACGGAATATGTCAGCCCCCTGACGGTCGACATGCACTCGCACCTATTGCCCGGCATCGACGACGGGTCCGCTGATTTTGACCAATCCATCGCCCTGATCCAGAAATTCGTGGAATTGGGCTACAAGAAATTGATCATGACCCCGCACGTGATGGGCGATTTCTACAAAAACACGCCTGAAATCATTGTGGACAAGCTGGACAAGCTCACTGATATTGTCAAAAATCTAGGCTTGCCCATTGAACTGGGCGCGGCAGCCGAATATTACCTTGACGAATCGTTTATGGAACGGCTGGACAAGCAGGAAAAACTGCTCAGTTTTGGGGATCAGTATGTACTATTCGAGACTTCGTTCATGAACAGTTCGCCCTATATCGATACCGCCGTGTTCCAATTGCAATCGTTGGGCTACAAGCCAGTACTGGCCCATCCCGAACGGTACACCTATTTCTTTGAAAATACCACCAAGCTATATGAATTGCAGGAAAGAGGAGTACACTTGCAAGTAAACCTCAACTCGCTGGCTGGCTATTATTCCAAGCCTTCCAAGTTGATCGCCGAAAAGTTGATCGCCGATCGGAAAGTGAGTTTTTTGGGCAGCGACTGCCACGGGGAACGGCACTTGGCGGTGCTCCAACAAGTCAAGGCCACCGAATATTACAAAAAAGCCCTCAGCTTGGATCTGCTCAACCACACTTTGTTGGCCTGATCGTTGCCCTTTATCAGTCGGCCCGAATAGCACTGATCAGACTGAACAAGGACGGATCTTCGACCTTGGTCCGTTCATACATGGCCGTTACTTGTGCAGCGAAAGCCTTTTTATCGGGATAATTAATCACTACTCCAGCCTTTTGGACGGCTTCTAGGGCTGCCTTTTCTGATGCCGCCCAGCGTGCCCGCTCATAAACGGCCGATTCGGCCACTGCTTCTTCCAGCCATTGCCGCTCTTGGGCATCCAAGGTTTGCCAGATCACAGTGCTGATGAGCAGCACATCGGGCACCGACGTGTGCTCATCGATGGAGTAGTATTTACAGATTTCGTAGTGGCGCGAAGACAAGAAACTGGGCGAATTGTTCTCTGCGCCATCCACTACGCCCTGTTGCAGGGCAGTGTACAACTCCCCGTACGAAATGGGCGCGGGAGCGCCCCCCAGTGCTTCCACCATGTTCATGGCGGTATTGCTCTTCATCACCCGGATTTTCATGCCGGCCAGATCGCTGGGCGTCTTGATTGGCTTGGCCTTGGTGTAAAAACTCCGGCTCCCAGCATCGTAAAAACAAAGTCCATGCAGCCAATATTTTTCACTCTCGAGTAAGAGTTGCTTGCCAATTTCACCATCCAACACTTTGAATTGGTGGGCTTTGTCCCGAAAAACGTACGGGAAGCTCAAGGCCCGGTAACTGGGCACAAAATTTTCCATCACCGAGCAGGAAACTTTGGTCATGGCCAAGCTCCCGATCTGCAACAGTTCAATGGCTTCGCGTTCTTGGCCCAACTGTGCACCGTTAAAAATTTTGACCGTCAATTTACCCCCCGATTTTTTGTTGAGCTGTTCGGCCAAATACACCACCGCCTCGTGCACGGGGTGGGTTACATCATGGGTGTGCGACAGCTTGAGGACCTTGGCCCGGTCGGTGGGTGCACAAGCCACTGCCAAACCGAGGATTGTAAAACTGGCCACTTTGGCCCACAGAAAAAGGAAGATCTTTTGCATGGTTGATGGATATGTTTGTCGGTCACCCGATGAATTGGGTTTGATATCAGCCTTTTTGGTTTATCCTACTGGCCTCCTTGGCCAAAAACCTGTTTTGGATCGCGGTTGGTGGATCACTCGGCCAAAAAACGGTTGACCGCCTCCACCACCTTGGCGTATTCGCAACCGGTGGCCATGTGCCCACAGTCCCCGGAGAGGATCACGTGCTCGGCCTCCACCCACTTGGCAAGCTCGGCCGTATTGGTCGGGTTGACCATCATGTCTTGGGCAGCGTAAATAAACATCATTTTTACTTTGACTTTCTTGGCCAACTCATCCAGCGGAATGGTTTTATAGATGTCGTGCCCGATCATGGCCCGCAGTTGCGCTGCCCAGTCATACGGATGGCGCGATTTGGCATGCTCGAGCTCCTTCTGTAAAAACTGCTCAAATTCTAGGGGATTCTGCTGGGCGCGGTAAGTGGGCGTAAAGAGCGCATAGCTGTGGATCAGGGCAACGGTCTGCATCGCCTCGGCTTCTTTGCCGGGACAGGCGGTTTCGATGGGCCTTAGCTCCGCATTCCATAGCAATAGATCGTTGAAACTCTGTTTGGGCGAACCAATGATGGGGATCACTTTGTCCATCATGGTGGGGTGGCTCACCATCCATTGGAAGGTTTGCATCCCGCCCATAGAAATGCCCATGACGGCGTGGAGGTGCTTGATCCCCAGCTTTTGGGTGACCAGCGCGTATTGGGTGGCCACCATGTCGCGGATGCTGAAGGTGGGGAAGGCGGTGCCGGGCTGGGCTTGACTGTTGGACGGCGAGGAAGAGGCCCCATTGCCCAGGGCATCGACCAGAATGACGAAAAAACGGGTACTGTCCAATAGTTTGCCCGCGCCGCCCACATACCCTTCCAGTTGGCCCGCGGTACCACTAAAATAGGTGGGGATAAGGATCGCGTTGGTTTTGGCCGCGTTCAATCGGCCCAGGGTGCGGTAGCTGATCCGGCATTTCTGGATAGTCTGTCCGCTTTCTAAGCCAAAATTGCCCAGATCGGCAAATTGTTGGCGGTTTTGGGCCAAAAGAACCACTGGCAGGCACCAGCCAAACAGTAACAAAAGGACTGGACGCATAGCAAAGCAGTTGGAATAAAATAGCCCCACAATTTTAGGAAATATTGTGGGGCCAATGGCCAAAGCCAAGAAAATTATTTGTTGCCGACGGGCATCCAGTAAAGGTTGCCTAGCGCGCCTGACCTTTGAATGGTGATTTGTTATAATACTCCATGGCCTCGGGCATCCAGCTTTCCAACTGGGCGATGCGGGTGGCACTGGCCGGGTGAGTGGACAAAAACTCGGGCGGACTAGCCCCACCAGCGGCGGCCATCCGCCCCCAAAATTTGGGGGCCTCGCGGGGGTCATAGCCCGCCATTGAGGAGAAAATTACCCCAATGTGATCCGCTTCCGACTCATGTTTACGGCTAAAGGGCAGTAGCACACCCAGTTGGGAGCCAATCCCAAAGGCAGTCATGGCCAGTGCTTGGGTTTCTTGCCGCTTGTTGGACAGTGCTACTTGTAGGGCCACTTGACCGAAGGTGGCCATCAGGCCTTGGCTCATCCTCTCGTCGCCGTGGCCGGCCACAGCGTGCGCTATCTCGTGGCCCATCACTACGGCCAGCCCCTTTTCGTCTTGACAAATGGGGAGAATGCCGGTATAAACCACTACTTTGCCGCCGGGCATACACCATGCGTTGACTGTCTTGTCGTCCACTAGGTTAAATTCCCAATTGAAACCTTCCAAGCGATCGCTCATGTTGTTGAGCCGCATGTATTGTTCAACCGCAGATTTGATCCTTTCCCCTGCCCGGCGCACCATAGCAGTGGCGGCAGCATCTTTGGAAAGGGCATTTTGGCGCAAAAAGT
This sequence comes from Cytophagales bacterium, assembly GCA_043754075.1. GTDB lineage: Bacteria > Bacteroidota > Bacteroidia > Cytophagales > Thermoflexibacteraceae > JALONO01. Next base: position 10,473 of record JAYUVL010000396.1, read on the forward strand.
CATTGTACTGTCCGGAGCTCATCGAGAGCAGTTCGTTGGAGGGAATCAAACTCAATTGGCGTCGCCCAGTGAGAGGGACAGTTTGACAGGCCGCCACCACATAAATCGCGAGCGAGAGGAAAACAACTTTGAGTTTCATTGGTTTGAGCTAAATTAGATTTAGTCAAGTATACGCAATGTAAGGTTAAGAGGTTTTAATTTATAAAAAATTGAAACCTCGGGGCACTGAGCCAGCCAATGGCCAAAAGCCCCTAAATCTCGAACATGAAGCCACTGGCCTCCAGGGCTTGATATTTTGTGCGGTCAAATTGGTAGAGTTTGGCGGCTCGGTGAGAAACCCCTTTTTGTTGTTCGGTCAAAGGCAACAACAGTTCCATGCCCAATATCTTTTTGCGGAAGTTCCGCTTGTCCAGTTCGCGGCCCAGGATGTGTTCATACATTTTTTGCAACTGCCCAAGGGTAAACTTCTCGGGCAGCAGTTCAAAGCCAATGGGCTGGTAGCGCACCTTGCCCTTGAGCCTGGCCAGCGCCACTTGCAGGATTTGGTCGTGGTCAAAAGCCAGTGTGGGCACTTGCTCCACGGCAAACCACTCGGCCCGGTTGGCGTCGGAGCCGGCAGTCACTTTATAGTCCGACAGCTTGACCAACGCAAAGTGGGCCACACTCACCACGCGCTCGCGGGGGTCGCGGTCCACCCCGCTGAAGGTGTAGAGCTGCTCCATGAACATCTCTTGGATCCCGGTCTCCTCGGCCAGTTCCCGACGGGCGGCCTCTTCGGTGGTTTCGTCCATATCAACAAAACCACCAGGGAAGGCCCAGTAGCCACTGTAAGGATCATGGGCGCGTTGGATAAGCAATACTTTGAGACTGTCTTCGCTCAGGCCAAAAATCACGCAATCCACCGTTAAGGCTGGGCGGGGATATTGGTAAGTGTACATAAAGGGGATAGAAATGTTAATTCACCGCTAATTTACGGTGAATTGTCAAATCAACCGCCGCCAACCCAGTGATTTTTAGTCGTTTTCGGTCAGTGGCCCCACCCATGCACGGCTCGTTTGCCAACTAAGTAGGCATTAAATAGGTTTTGGGACCAAAAAGGATGGATAGCTGGTTTTGAACAAAATGTCATTTTTTGGCGAACAAAATGCAAGCTGCTTTTGGGCACCAACTGAAGGCCATTTTGGCCCGCCGGGGCAAATGCTGGTTGGGCAGCAATCTTGGTGTAAATTTGCGGTACCAAAAGCCAACCAAAATGACCAGCCAACTTTCCGCTTGGGGGGCAGTGGCCGCCTGCAAATGTCCCCAGTGCCGCCAAGGCCAGATGTTCAAGAGCCACACGTTCAATTTGGCCAAGTTTTCTGACATGCACGAACGTTGCCCCCATTGCAACCTTCGGTTTGAGGTGGAGCCCGGCTTTTTTTACGGGGCCATGTACGTGAGCTATGGGTTTAGCGTGGCCACCTTCGTCGCGTGCTTCGTGGCAGTGAATGTGCTGGTGGACAAACCCACCTTGACCGTCTACTTGTCGGTCATCATTACCACCATTTTGCTCATGGTGCCCATCAGTTTCCGCTACTCCCGCGTGCTGATGCTGTATGGTTTTGGGGGAGTGCGCTACGATCCGAGCCTGTAAACCCGCCAAAAAATGGTGTGGTGGCCACCCAGTCGCCCACGCCCAAGCGTCTGCCAGTAGCGGGGCAGTTTCTCAGATGGATTTAAAAGTGATTCTTGGACGCAGAAACATATAAAAGTAGGTGATGGAAAAAGAGTGTGGCGCTTGTTTGCCCGAAATTTATAGTAGGGGCCTTTGTACGAGCCATTTAAATTTCCCATGTGCAAAACATCATTGTTTGGTCGTTCACCCGATATAGCTACGCACAACATGAGCCAATGAACCAAGGTGGCGACAAGTTCCTATTTGCCGCCACCTTGGTTGTCAAACCGACTAGCTTCCGCTGGCCTTGCACTCGGTTATTCTTCTTTCTTCGGCGGGTTACTGCTGTTGCCGTTGTTCCGGTTGCGGTTATTGTTCCGGTTGCGGTTGTTGTTCCGGTTCCGGTTGGCATCGTTGCCCTTTTGGGAAGGCACCTGCGGGCTGCGCACTTCACCGCCTGGCACCAATGGCTCTTTTTCCGGCCCAGTTTTCGGCCCTTCAACGCTTTCGTTTTTCCGGTTTTTGGGCGGGGCGTTGCGGTTTTGATCCCCCCGCCGATTGTTTTCTTGGCGGCGGTTCTGGTCGCGGTTACGGTTTGGATCCCGGGCAGGGTTGGCGTTTTCTTTATTTGGAGGCACGCCTTCGGTGCCCGCGCTATTTTCCTTGTTGGGGTTGCTTTCCTTGTTGGGATTGTTGCGGTTGCGGTTATTGTTGCCGCGCTGCTGCCGGTTATTGCGGTTGCCAGTTTCCTTGCTTTCGCTCTTGGCCACGGGTGGCGGGTTATCGTTCTCTCCCATCAGCTTTGCTTCGGGGGTGCTGATAACGGGCAAAATGGCCGCTCCTTCCGGGCGGCGCTTTTTCTTGTTGCGCTGTTTTTGGTTGTTGCCCTTGTTCTGGTTTAGCCGGCTTTCATCATATTGGTCCATGACCCACGAGTCGGGCTTGGCCCCAGGATCGGAGGAGGTGTTGGCTTTGGGCACCAGATCGGCATCGGGTGCCAAGTTGGCCACGGTTACACCCTGTTGGTTGAGTTCTTGGATTTCTTTGACCCGCTCGGCCGTTAGCGGATACCAAGTACTCTCGGTATCATAGCTGAACCACATCATCTTGCGGAAAATATCGGTCTTCTGCAAATGTGCCTCGCCTTTGGCGGTCAACAATGGTTTTTCGATTTTGGGAATGTCCACCAACGCATCCAGATATGTTTCCAGTTCATAATTGAGGCAGCATTTGAGGCGGCCACATTGCCCAGAAAGCTTGCTCGGGTTGAGCGAGAGGTTTTGGTAACGGGCCGCCGCGGTGGACACGCTCTTGAAATCGGTCAGCCAAGTAGAGCAGCAAAGCTCGCGACCGCACACGCCAATGCCCCCGAGGCGGCTGGCTTCTTGGCGCAAGCTGATCTGGCGCATCTCAACGCGGATCTTGAATTCGCCCGCCAACATTTTGATCAACTCCCGGAAATCGACCCGATCATCGGCCGAATAAAAGAACGTGGCCTTGGTATTGTCGGCCTGAAACTCCACATCGGAGAGTTTCATGTTCATTTTGAGTTCTTTGGCAATCTCGCGGGTGCGGAAGAGCGTGGGCAGTTCGCGGTTCTGGGTTTCGTGGTACTTGTCCAGATCCCGCTCGGTGGCCAAACGGTAAATGGATTTCAGTTCGTCGTCGTCCTTCACCTTTTTTTTGAGCATCTGCAACCGGACCAGTTCGCCCTGCAAGCTCACATAACCGATGTGGTAGCCACTGGTGCCTTCCACCACTACAGCATCGCCGGTGGTAATTTCCACGTTGGCCAAGTTGCGAAAAAAATCTTTGCGTCCGCCCTTAAACCGCACCTCTACGATATTAAAACGCTGGGATCCGGGCAGTTCCATGTTGCCCAGCCAGTCGAAAACATTCAATTTGTTACAGCCCGAAGTACCACAAGTACCGTTGTTCTGGCAACCCGTCACTTTGGCTCCCGATGCCGTCTTTTTGGCTTGGCTACTACAACCGCCCGGCCCACATGATGCGCATCCCATTTTGCTGTTGGTTAAAAGTGTGCTCGTGATTGAGAATGAATATAATCGATAAACCCAAAAGTAAAAATTGGCGGGCTGATTTGCAAAGAAGTAGGGCAATTTGGGTCAGTTATCTGCCTATTGCCACTCTTTTAGGCTTTGTTCGTAGTACTGGATCAGGATTTGGCTGTCAAGGGTGTTTACTTTCACGCTGTCTTTGCCTTCTTCGCCGCTGTCGTTGTCAAAGACAAACAAAGTGGACAGCACATCTTCGTCCAAATAGCGGAGTTGTTTGCCCGTTATCCATTTGGTGAGCCGCTGATAAACATATTTGGCTAATCGGTCGTCGGGATCGGCCACTTCGGCCAGGGCACTGTTGGGCACCGGCGACTGGTTGGCCGCTAGCAGGAACCCCCACTGCCCGAAAGAGGGCACGTAGGTTTGGTACGGTTTGACAAACGGAAAAACTTCCTGCAAGGTGTGGGAGACGCACCAAAAAGCAGGATTGGCAAAATAGGGCGAAGTGGCTTGGGTAACCATGATTCCATCCTTGGCCAATCTTTTTTGTACCATTTTGTAAAATTCCTTGGAATATAATTTGCCAATTTCCGGGCCCTTGGGATCGGGCAGGTCGATGATGATGACCGAATACAACTGGGACGCCTGCTCGATGAACTTAAACGCATCCACATTGTGGATCCGCACTTTGGGGTGGCTGAACGCCCGGCCATTGATTTTTTGGAACAGGGGATTGTCCTTGGCCAAGTTGGTCATTTCGGGGTCCAGGTCCACCACTTCGATCTGCCCCACATCTGGGTATTTGAGCATTTCGCGGACGGCCAGCCCGTCGCCGCCGCCGAGGATCAGCACCCGCTCGCGGTTGTTGGCCAAGGCCATGGGCACGTGGATCAGCGGTTCATGGTAGCGGTACTCGTCGGTGGTGGAAAACTGCAATGCCCCATCGATGAACAACCGCAGATCTTGGTTCCACTTGGTGAGCACCAAGCGTTGGTAGGGCGACTGTTTGGTGAGCACAATCTCATCCTGATAGACAAACTGTTCAAAAAACGTGTTGATCTGGAACGAATAGAAGAAGCCGACGCCCAGCGCGATCATGAAACCACCGGCGGCCTGCTGCTGGCGTTTGCCGTGCCGGAGCTGCGGGCCAAACACTTGAGCATTGAAATAGGCCACCCCCAGGTTGAGGATCCCGACCAAGAACGAAGTGCGCATCGTGCCCAAATACGGCAGCAGCACCAAGGGGAACAGAATGGAAGCCACCAATGCGCCCACATAGTCGAACGACAACACTTGGGCAATGGTGTCCTTGAGGGTGGTGTAATCTTTAACCAGCCGGGTCACCAGCGGGATTTCCAGCCCAATGAAAGTGCCCAGCGCCGCAATGAGCGCAAAAGCCACCAAATAGTAATGTTCGGTGAGTGAATAACTGAAATAGAGAATGATCGCCGATAGCCCGCCCACCAGGCCCAGCAGGATCTCAATGGTGATGAACGTGTCCAACAAGTGATCGTTCACAAACCGGGTCAGGTACGACCCCACGCCCATAAAGAACATGAACAGCCCAATAGTGAGCGAAAACTGAAGGATGCTACTGCCCAGGAAATAGGAGGAAATGCTGCTGATCAGCAGTTCGTACAGAATCCCGCAAGTAGCAATGATAAACACCGACACAAGCAAGATGGGCAAGCCCGCCGATTTTTCGGGCAGTTGAGAGGCCAAAGCTTTAAAATCTAGGAGGACAAAGAAAACTGGCTAACCAGCAATGGAAGCCGCAATGATGATGCAGATGCCCAGGATCATGGCCGCCGCCACTACTCCCACCGCCAAATTCTTGTCTTCGGCAATTTGCTTGGACATGTGGCCAGGAATGAGCAGATCGATGATTTTATAAGCGATGATGGACATCACCAAGCCCATACTGGAAAACACCAGCGTGCCAAGGATGCCTTTTTCATAAACCGGGGCCGACTGAACGGCTTGTAACAAAATGGAGAGCAATGGATTCATACAAGACTTTGTTTAGTGGGCCTGAAAGTAAGTAAATTTGGGGAAGTTCGCAAAATAAATTCGTTTTGGCACTCGAACAGCCAAAATTTGAGCGGTCCAGCCCCACTTACGAAGAAAGAGCCAGTGAAAAATAAGCAAATTGTATTATCTTTGAACCATATACCTGAGACACCATTTAACTGGAATTTTCATTGACTTTCTCCGATTTTGATTTTGACCCGCGCTTGGCGGACGGGCTGTCCTCAATGGGCTACACCAAACCAACCCCGATCCAAGCCCAGAGCATCCCCGTTATTCTGGCCAACAAAGATTTGATTGCTTGCGCCCAAACCGGCACTGGGAAAACTGCCGCCTACTTGTTGCCCATTTTGCACAAAATCCTCAACACCCCCACCGAAGAACGCCACCTGACCACCTTGATCCTCTCACCCACCCGGGAACTGGCCGTGCAGATCGACCAGCAAGTGGAAGGCTTGGCCTATTTTACGGGCGTGAGCTCCATTCCCGTGTATGGGGGCGGCAGCGGGGCCGTGTGGAACCAGCAACAAAAAGCCTTGGTCGAGGGCAGCGATATTGTAATTGCCACTCCCGGCCGGCTCATGGCCCTGCTCCAAATGGGGGCCATCAATTTCAAGCACCTCAAGCACTTGGTGCTCGACGAAGCCGACCGGATGCTGGACATGGGTTTCTACGAAGACATATTGCGCATTATCAGCTATTTGCCCCGCCAACGGCAAACCTTGCTGTTCTCGGCCACCATGCCGCCCAAGATCCGCGCTTTGGCCAACACCATTTTGATCGAGCCCGAACAAATCAGCATTGCCATTGCCAAGCCTGCCGAGGGCATCCTACAACAAGTGTACATGGTACACGACCACCAGAAAATCAAGCTGCTCAAACATATTTTGAAAGGGGGCGATTTCCCCAGTGCCATCGTGTTTGCCTCCACCAAAGAGAGCGTCAAACAACTGGACAACGAACTGCGCCGGGCTGGCCTGACGGCCAAAGCATTCCACTCCGACTTAGAGCAGGAGGAGCGTGAAGCGATCCTGCGCGAGTTCAAGAACAAGACCCTGCCCATGCTCATCGGAACCGACATCCTGTCGCGAGGTATTGATGTGGAGGGCATCAGTTTGGTGGTCAATTTCAATGCCCCGCACGACCCCGAAGACTACGTCCACCGCATTGGGCGCACCGCCCGGGCCGAAACCACCGGCACGGCCATCACGTTCATCAACGAACGGGATCAGCGCAAATTTGCCGCCATCGAGCGGCTCATTGGCCGGGCGATTGCCAAACTCCCCCTGCCCGACGGACTGGGCGAAGCCCCTGCCTACGACCCCAACCAAGCACCGGCCAAGAAGCCTGGCAATAAACCTTTTCGGGGCAAGGGCAAAGGTGGGCAAAAGCCCAAATCCAACGGCTCGGGACGGCACTCTCCCACCAAATAGGGCCTCCTTGATTTAGGGTGTGAGCTAGTCAATCCACCCGTCTTTCTGAATTTGTATGCTTGGGTCGGTGCCACCTCCAACCTGAGCGAGACCTACACCACTGCGCTCAAAAGCTTGGGGCGGGCCCAACTAGAAGATGCAGCGGTGTTGGGCCGTCCCACCGATACCAGCTACCCCACCACGGTTGCGGAATCAGCGGGGGTTCGCGCCTTTGCGCAATGGTTTTCAGGTCGGAGTGTCAATGGCTCCGCTCGGCAAGCCCCAAATTCCCTTGGCCGAGGGATTGCTCCAAAAAGAAGGCAAAGTAATGTGACCTTGAGGCCGCCCGCCGCTAATTGGCCCGGTACCAAGTTTGGGTGCGGTACAAAAAAGCAATGTAGCCCCGGACCTTGAGCGCCCCGTTCTCCACCCAGAGTTTACAGTCATAGACTTTGCCGTTTTTGGGGTCGAGAATGTTGCCGTCCTTGAACTCGTCCCCTTTGCGCTTTAAGTTGCGCAAAATGACCATGCCCAAGGTTTTTTGGTTCTTGCGATCGTCGGTGCACAGTTCGCAGACCGAGCCCTCCTTCTCTCCCGGACGATAGAAGATCTTGGTGATTTTGCCAAAATAAGCATCTCCTTGTTTGTAGATTTCTACAATGGAACGCTCTTTGCCATCGCCGTCATCCATCGTTTTCCACGTACCCACGATGTCTTGGGCACGTATGCCCACACCAAACAGAACGAACAGGGACAAAAAAAGACAACTTTTTTTAGAGAACATGGAAAAATTAGGTTAAAAAGTGGGCAATCGGTCAAGTAGCAAGGACTGGTTGGTAAGTCTCCAAACAGAACATTTCGCCCAAATCTCTATCCAGATCAAAGCGATTTGAACAATTTACCAGATTTAGTGCCTTGACTTTGAATCATTGGCAAAGTAAAAAATATCACCACTTATTTTTTAATACATATCCAATAGAAAATACTACTTGGTGGGCAAGAAGTTGGCCGGCACACGGTCTCCCCAGGTTTCAAACTCCCAATAACCCAGTACATCCACTTCATTGGCATGGCACAGCCAGCCGGCCGTGTTGAACACCGTGCCCTCGGGCCGGAAAAACCTGATCCACGAAGGCTGGAAACTGCTCTCCAATTCCAGGCGATTGGCCATTTGTTTGGCAAACTTGCGGAACATGACTTCCTCCGGTTCACGGTCGTAGTTGATTTGGACATATTCGTGCCCCTTGAGCCGCAGTTTTCGCTCAAACGCACAAGCCGTGGTGTCCAGTAAAGCATTTCCTTCCACTAGTTTTACATTTCCGGGAACTCGGGCCGAATAAAAATAGGGATAGTCCTTATCGATCGGGTAAAGGTAAAAACCCTCTTTGGCTGTTTTGCCGGAGGTAAGGGTGTGCAAAAAGTGGATGAGCGAGCCGTTATACACCCTAGCGCGGTTGGCTTGCCATAGGCTGGCTTGTGCTTTGTCGGTGGGGAGCATTTCGGAGAAGCCCACGGCACCCTGGAAGCGGGCCACCTGATCCACAATCTCGAACTTCTCCACGTAGCAATGCAACGTATAGCCCAGTTCTAGGTTTTCAATCCCCACAATATCGGTGGCACTGGCCCGGAAGTGTTCTTTTTTCTCCCGCTTGGTCAATTGCACCTCCAACACCCACGGGTTGAGGATTTTGCACGCCCGGGCGGTATTGGAAGTGCCAATGAACCGATCAAAAAACACGGCCAGCCCCTTGCTCCGGTTTTTGTCATTGGCCGAGGCCGTTGCAATGACTTGGGTCAGGGAAGGGGTACGGACTGGCCGCAGCCAGATCGTGTCGCGCTGGCGGGCCGAGTCGCGGGTTTGGCGCAGGGTGAGCCGCGCTGGGCAGTATTCGGACGAACTGGCCACCACGTCGACCGTGCCCAGGGGAACTTGGCCGATGGTAAAATGTCCCCGACGATCGGTATTGGCCCGTAATGACGTATGGCCCACAAACACCATTGCGCCCGAGATGGGTTTGCGGGCCGCACTGTCCATCACCACGCCGGTGAACTGGTACGTTTGGGCTTGGGCACTTTCGATACCTAAGCCATTGATAATGAATACAATAATTAGTAAATGTTTCATTTTGTAAAATAAAGAAAGTAAATTTGCTAATTTCCAATCACTTTGGAAAGTTTTGCCGTTGGCTGGGGCAAGACAATTTGGCAGATCGGAGAACCGGATATCATTTTGGCCCAAATCTGGTCAGGGTAAAACCATTAGGCCGGCAAGTTGGCCGACTGGGGCGCAACTGATGAAGAAGCGTCATTCTTTCTTTTTTTCCTCCACTCATGGCGCGCCGCGATTACGAAGACCGGGAAGCGGGCAAATTGGACAAAAGTTCATTTCGCAACCTGCTCAGCATTTATGCTTTTATGTCTCCTTATCGTTCCTTCTTTTTTGCGGGGATGGTCTGTTTGTTTTTCTCCAGCATCATCGTTTTGGCTGTGCCCTATCTGATCGGCAAGCTCATCGATGTGGCCTCGGGCAAAGCCGACTGGTATTTGACCCAGATCAACCAAATTGCGGGCTTGATCATGCTCGTGCTGGTGGTTCAGTCGTTGTTCTCTTTTTTCCGGGTTTTCTTTTTTGCCCGGGTGAGCGAACGCAGCATGGCCGACATCCGCACCGCCCTCTACCAAAAGCTGATGACCCTGCCCATGACCTTCTTCGACTCCCGCCGCACCGGCGAGCTGATGAGCCGGGTCACGGCCGATGTGGCCCTGTTGCAAGACACTTTCTCCATCACACTGGCCGAATTTTTTCGCCAGACCCTTATCCTGACTTTCGGCTTGGCCATGTTGTTTTACACCATGCCCCAGCTCACCTTTTTCATGCTCGGCGTAGTGCCGGTGCTGGTCATTGCGGGTTTGTTTTTTGGCCGTTACATCCGCAAGATGGCCAAACAGACCCAAGACGAACTGGCCGCGGCCAATGTAGTGGTGGAGGAGACCCTCCAATCGATTTCAATGGTCAAGGCGTTCACCAATGAATTTGTGGAAGTAGCCCGCTACCTGGGATCGCTCCAAAAAGTGATCAAAACCGCCCTCAACGGGGCCAACTATCGGGGCGCGTTCGTGTCATTTGTGGTGCTGGCATTGTTCGGGGCCATTGTGGCGGTGCTCTGGTATGGGGCCATTTTGATGCAGGACAAAGTGATCTCAGTGGGTGGACTGACCCAGTTTGTCGTGGTCACCATGTTTATTGGCGGTTCCATTGGCGGTTTGGGCGATATCTATGGCCAAATCCAACGGGCCGTGGGTGCATCAGAGCGGGTGCGGGAAATTTTGGACATGCCCGGCGAATTTGACCGGGCCCCCTTGCCCAGTGAGCAGTTTCGCCCGCTGGGCAATATTGAGTACCAAAATGTAACGTTCTCTTACCCGACCCGGGCCGATGTACAAGTATTGAACGGGCTGGATCTGCAAGTCCGGGCCGGCGAAAAGATCGCCTTGGTGGGGCACAGCGGAGCGGGCAAATCGACCATTGTCCAGTTGCTGTTGCGGTTTTATGAGCCATCCGGTGGCCAGATTTTGGTGGACGGCCGGCCCGTCGCCGGCTATCAGTTGGGTGCCTATCGCCAAAATGTGGGCATCGTGCCCCAAGAGGTCATCCTGTTCGGGGGGACCATCCGCGAAAACATCGCCTACGGCCGACCGGGGGCCACCGATGAGGAGATCATCGGCGCGGCCCAAAAAGCCAATGCCTGGGAGTTTATCCGGTCTTTCCCCGACGGTCTGGACACCCTGGTGGGCGAGCGCGGGGTCAAACTCTCGGGCGGACAACGGCAGCGCGTGGCCATTGCCCGGGCCATTCTCAAGGATCCAGCCATTTTGCTGCTGGACGAAGCCACCAGCTCGCTCGACGCCGAATCGGAGCAACTCGTCCAAGAAGCCCTCGACGAACTGATGAAAGGCCGCACCAGCATCATCATTGCCCACCGGCTGGCCACCATCCGCAAAGTGGATCGGATTTATGTGATCGAAAAGGGCCAAGTGATCGAGAGCGGCACCCACGAAGAACTGGCCTACGCCACCAATGGACTTTACAGTAATTTGATCCGCCTGCAAACTTTGGAAATAAGCTAGAAAAATGGGGGAACTGGCAACGTATTTGAATAAACAAAGGAAAGATAGGATTTTTCAGCCCCCTGCCAGATGGAGAAACAAACCCGTGGTCATCGCAGCACCCGGCCACCCACCATGCAACACCAAGCCAGCCAAGACAAACTGCGCCAGCAGTTGGCCGCCTTGTACGGGTGGGCCAATTATCTACAGGATGCAGTACTGATCTGCGATCTCGCGGGCCAACTAATTTTTGCCAATCCCAAGGCTGAGTCATGGTTTGGCTTGGCCCAGCCCGATCTGATGTCAATGGGGTTCACCGATCTGTCCCCCGGCATAGATCAGCAATGGCCGGATCTATTGGCGGAGGTGCAAGAAAAGCGGAATGTGGTCAAACAGAGTGCGGGCAAAGGCCCAACTGGCCCGGTCGTTCCGTTTGAGCTCAGTTTGGCTTCCATCAGTTATGGGGAAACCCAAGCCGTTCTGGTGCTTTCCCGAGGCGCTTTGGATCAAGCCAGTGCGGTGGAAACGGTCAAATCATTGGCCAAAATCGCTGAGGAAAACCCCAACCCGGTGTTTAGGATGCAGCCCAACGGCACGTTGATCTATTCCAATCAACGCAACCCGGAACTTGAAAAATACCTGCTCAGCCAATTTGCCGAAAAAACCGGCTCTAAAATAAAGAATTTATTGACCAAAAATACCGCCGATGAGTTTGAAGTGTTGGTCGGAAACCGGTTCTATTCCCTGAATTTCACCCCGGTGCTTTCGTTGGGCTACATTAATATTGAGGCCAAGGACATTACCGACCGCAAGCTGGCCGAAGAAAAAATTCGGGCCAGTGTCAATCTGTACCGATTGCTCTCCGAAAATTCGCACGATCTCATCTGCCTGCATTATCCCGACGGTAAACTGCAATACGTTTCACAGGCCGCCAAAGAACTGCTGGGCTATGAACCCGAAGAACTGATCGGCCTGCTGCCCACCAAACTGTACCACCCCAAAGATGTGGAGGTGTACCGCCGGATGTTTGAAAAATTGAAACAGGGCCAAACTGCCCTCACCCACCAATACCGGATCTGCCGCAAGGACGGCAGCTATACATGGTTCGAAACGGTGACCAAGCCCGTGTTTGATTCGGAGGGCTACATTGTGCGGATCCAATCGTCCTCGCGTGACGTGAGCGAGCGCAAACAGTCCGAAACCGAAATCAATACCGCCCTCTCGCGGCTTTCGGCCCTGATCCAAAACATGGAAGCGGGCATATTGGTAGAGAATGAAAAGCAGGAAGTAGTGTTGATGAACAAACGGTTTGCCGATATTTTTCAGATCAAAAGCCCGGTGGAGCACCTGATCAACAAATCGAGCCAATCCATCAACCAATGGGTGCTCAATTTGGTGGAAAACCAAGCCCAGTTCCAAGATCGGCTCAATGATCTGTTGCAAAAGCGGGTAGTGGTCACTGGCGAAGAGATCGGTTGCTTGGGCGGCCAAATCCTCGAGCGCGACTATGTGCCCATTTTTGTCGATGGCGTTTACAGCGGCCACTTATGGGAATACAAAGATGTGACCGAGCGCAAACAAGTAGAAAAAGAACTGATCAAGGCCAAGGAAGATGCCCTGCAATCGATGCGGGCCAAGGAGCTGTTCCTCTCCACCATGAGCCACGAGATCCGCACGCCCATG
>JAYUVL010000397.1:0-9075 GCA_043754075.1 Cytophagales bacterium
ATTCTTCCCAAGCAAAACGGATGAACGGTTGCCGCTCAGGTCCCGGTCGCACAGTCTGACGCAACATTACGGGCCAACCCCAAGCTGGCACGCGGCTTAGTGCTAAGCCTGGGCAAACATGATCGGTTCATTGACCGAACGGCCAAAACCACCCCCAGTACGGGCCAACAAAAAAAGTCCTCACGGTGATGAGAACCTTTTTAGACCAGTGATCCCGCTGGGACTCGAACCCAGGACCCATACATTAAAAGTGTATTGCTCTACCAGCTGAGCTACGGAATCATTTACTCCCAAAAGTGCGCGCGAGAAGATTCGAACTTCCACAGGGTTGCCCCCACCACCCCCTCAAGATGGCGTGTCTACCAGTTTCACCACGTGCGCTAACAATGAACTTTATTGGTGATCCCGCTGGGACTCGAACCCAGGACCCATACATTAAAAGTGTATTGCTCTACCAGCTGAGCTACGGAATCAAGACTATTGTTTGTAAATTTGGGCCCCATCCCCCTTATTTGCGGATGCGAAATTATCAACTCTTGAAATTAAATGCAACGCTTTCTCTTAAATATTACTGTATTCTTTTTGATGAGCTTCGCAGTAGCTCCGCAACTAGTTCAGGCTCAAGGCGATGAACAATTGCTGGCTTCGGCCGATGCGCTCTATGAACAGCAAAAGTTTGTCGAAGCGTTCAATATCTATGAAAAATTGTTTTCGAAGGCCAAACTTTACTCTCCCCAAATGCTCACCAAGATGGCTTTCATCCGGGAGGGCACCGGCGATTATGCCAATGCGCTGTATTATCTCAGCGTGCTGTATGCCCAGGATCCCGACCCGAAAATCTTTGCGAAAATTTCAGAATTGGCCGAAAAGTATAAGCTCCAAGGCTACCAACCCAATGACATTGAGTACTTGATCTATAATTTTCGGTATTACCTGGGTGCGTTTTTGCTTGCTTTTACCGTCCTGATGCTGGCCCTGCTCATCTTCCTGTTCAGGATCAAACGCCAAGGCCGGGAAGTGATGTACCCCTGTATTGCCATCAGCGTGGGCCTTGCCATGTTTTTCTATATTTACAACTATGAACTTCAACGGCAAAAAGGGATTGTCAAGTCGGACAAAGTTTTTTTGATGAACGCCCCTTCGGCGGCTGGCGAACTGGTGAGCATGGTCGAGAAGGGCAACTGTCTGCCCATTGTAGGAAAAAATGACATTTGGTACAAGGTGCGGTGGGCCGAAAACGACGGGTTCAAAGAGGGATACGTGCGGAGCACCAATTTGTTGATCGTCGACTAACCGGGGATGAACATCACTTTATCGCCAGGGAGCGCCTTGTTTTTGGATCGGGACGGGGTGATCAACCGCCGGATCGTCGGTGATTACGTCAAGCAAGTATCCGACTTTGTTTTTTTGCCCCAAGTACGCGAAGTGCTCACTGAGCTTCGTCCCGCCTTTTGTCGGGTGGTAGTGGTAACCAACCAGCAGGGGATTGGCAAAGGGCTGATGAGCCGCCATGATCTGGCGGCCCTCCACCAGTTTATGCTGTCCTACCTCAATGCACAAGCTACTTTGATCGACCAAGTTTATTATTGCCCCGATCTAGCCTCGGCCAACAGCCCTGATCGCAAGCCCGCGCCTGGCATGGCCTTCCGGGCCTTGGCCGACTATCCAGCCATTGATTTGGCCACCTCGCTCATGATTGGGGACAGTGCGAGCGATCTGGCCTTTGGCCGCCGGGCAGGCATGCAAAGCATTTTCTTTGGCAACGGGGACGATGAAGGCGAAACTGCCCAAGGCCGGTGCCTCGATTGGGCCGATTTGGCCACCCAATGGCAGCACCGCAAACCGGCCACTCATTGAGTGCCCAAGGCAAGCGATGTTTTGAACAGTCACAATTTGCTGTTTTTCGCCCATGGTTAGCCTCGCAGGCGCGGCATCATTGGCTAACAAGATCCGTCCGCTGGGGCAAGTAAAAGTTAACCACTTGGCCACTTAAAGCAAAAAATGCAAACACTTGGTTTTTTAGCTATACAAATAAGGCTACTTTTTCGCTCACGCAAACATTCCCATCAAGCCCAACGCCCAACAGAGGAAGCAAGATTGCCAGTCCCTACTCGGTGTGGACCGCCCCAGCGACAGCCGCGCAGCCAGCCAATCCAATTTGGTTCTTGCATTGAATGCCCAACCCGGGCCGACGTGCCCCCCTACCGCATTTGCGAAGGCAATCTGGCAAAAATACTTGTGTGTTTTTCTCGGAATTTTCCGGGCTGCCCATCAACATTGCCGTAAATATTCGCGTTATTTGAACAGTGAATGGCCAATAACCGCCCAAAGTATGCGCGAAGCCGCTTTTGTCAGAAAAAACTTGTACCGCTGGAAGATTTTTGAGCAGATCATCCAAACGGGCCGCATTACCGAAGAAACCAGGCTCAAGCCGGGGCGATCGTTCGCCCTGCCCAACCACAGCGTACCGGCGCACTTGGACAAATTTATCGATTTGGCGCATGCCCCCAAGGCCGATCCTGATACGCTGGCCGAAATGTTCATTCAGTTGGCCGATGACTTGTCCTACTCCCGCACCTATTACCCCGACAGCAAGACCACCGTTTATTTGAACAACATGGCCACTGCCATCCACCAGGACATTTACAAGAACAAAAAGGAAAATTCGTCCCGGTTGATTACTTTCTGGACCCACGAAATGCCCCTCATGTTCCACAGTGCCCATCGCCAACTGCTGCTCGCGTTGGGGGTGTTTGTGCTGGCGGTGCTGATCGGAGCGGTGTCCACCGTGCACGATGAAGACTTTCCCCGCCTGATCTTGGGCGATGGCTATGTGAACATGACCTTGGAAAACATCCGCAAGGGCGATCCGATGGCAGTGTACAAATCGCATGGGCAACTCGATATGTTTTTTGCCATCACCTATAACAACATTATGGTGGGCTTCAAAACCTTCGTGGCCGGGGTATTGTCTTCCATCGGTACTTTATACATTTTGGTGGAGAACGGTATCATGTTGGGTGCGTTCCAAACTTTTTTTTACAACGAAGGGCTGCTGCTCACCTCGTTTCTGACCGTGTGGATCCACGGCACGCTGGAAATTTCAGTGATCATCATTGCCGGAGCCGCTGGCTTTGTGATGGGCAACAGCATTTTGTTTCCCGGCACTTACTCCCGCCTTGCCGCCTTTCAGATGGGGGCCAAGCGCGGGCTGAAAATCGTGGTCGGCACGGTGCCCATTTTCATCCTAGCGGGTTTTTTGGAAAGTTTTGTGACTCGGCTCACCAATATGCCCATTGCGCTCAAATGCCTGATCATCGGGGGATCGGCCACTTTTATCATTTGGTATTACGTGGTGTACCCCATTCGGTTGGCCCGGCGCAACCGTTACAACCAAGAAAATGAACTGGGTGAAGCCATTGGCTAACGCAGCAGTGATTGAAGAAAACCAAAACCAGCCCAGCAATGCGCAGTGTACCCAAACTAGAATTTCTCAAAATCCGTGATTTTAGCCAACGGTTGAACGTTACTTTTGAGTTTGTCCGCCAAAACTTCGTGCCCTTGGTCAAATGCTTGGCCATCATCGTTACCCCCTTGCTGGCCGTGTCGGCTGCTGGCCTGGCCCTGATAGCCAACCAAGATGGGAACTCACTGACCGACCTTGGCACCAACCCAATGTCCCTGCTGTTTTCCCCCAAAGCTGGCATTTTGCTGGGGGCCATGTTCCTGCTGGTGTATGCCGTAATGAGCGTGGTGGTGTACAGCTACGTTAAACTATACATCACCATCCCGGACAAAAATACTTTTTCGGTGGATGAAATAATAAAAGAAGCTCGCAAGTACATTATTGAGGTGCTATTTTCGTGGGTGGCCATTGTGTCTATTCTGGCCCTGCTGCCACTGCTGGTAGCTGCTGTCTATCTTCTGACCGATAGTGCCGGCCTGACCTTTTTCTTGGGCTTTATTGTATTTTTTCCGTTGGCTTATGTCAGCATTCCGCTTTGGAACTTCTTGGTACTTGCCCAATTAATGGAAAACCTAAATTTTGTGGGGGCATTCAAACGGGCCTTTGCCGTTGTCAGCGAAAACTGGTGGCCCAGCTTGGGATTCAACCTGACCGTTGCACTTTTGCAAAGTTTGATTGGCTACTTGTTCTATTTGCCGTTGGTCATTTATTGGATCTACATTTACTTCACTGCGTTGGATTGGGCCGCTGCCGAAGCCAACCCGGGCATTAGTGCAGCACTCACCGTTTTTTATTATTTGGGAAGCTATCTGCTGCAGTTCATCTTGCTGATCAGCAACACCTTCCAATATCATCAATTGGTCGAGGAGCATGATTCGGTGGGCCTTTTGGCCCGTATCACCCTCATAGGGCAGCCGGTTGCGCTAGATTGGGACGAAGATTATTGAGCTTGTTTTAACGCCATGTATGAAAAAAATATTGTGGTTGATTTGGTTGGCCGTTGGCCTGCTTTCGTTCGCCAAGGCCCAAGACAATGGCCAGGACCAAGAGGACCCGGCCATATTTGCCCCACCAAAGTACGCCCACCCCATCCAGTCGGATCGGGCAGACACGTCGCAAGTGCGCCCGGCCCCCGGCTTTGATCCTGCCCTGCTGGAAGATTTCAAGGCCGGCCAAGCCTACCAGTATGACCGCGAAACCCCAGCAGGGATCTCGCTGTGGGAGCGGTTCAAAAGGTGGCTGGCGAGCCTATTGCCCCAACCAGAAACCGAGGATGATGGCCCACCAAGGCAGATTTGGACTTGGTTGATCCGGCTGTTGGCGGCTATCATACTGGTCTATGCCATCACCAAACTGCTGGGCATTGACATTCCTTTCAACTTGGACTTCCGGGGCAAAAAAGCCATCAGTGCCGCAGCACTCACCGAAGACATCCACGCCATTGATTTTCCCAAACTGATCGGGGAGGCCATCGGGGCGCAGGATTACCGCTTGGCCGTCAGGCTGCACTACTTGCTGGCCCTCAAGCAAATGACCGACAAAGGGCTGATCGACTGGCGAAATTGGAAAACCAATGATGACTACGTCCACGAAATCAAAGATCAAGAGCTCCGCTTCAGTTTTAACCAAATGACCCTCGTTTTTGACTTTACTTGGTACGGGGAGTTCGAGATGAACGCCCAGGGTTTTGCCAGTGCCCAAAACATGTTTGAGCGTTTCGCAGCCCAAACCAACCAAACCCCCATCCACGCAAAAGCATGAGCGGCAAAAGCAAATACATGTTCATCTTGGCCAGTTGTTTCGTCCTTTTGACCCTGACCGAATACCTGGCCCCCAAAGAAGTGGATTGGAAAGTTACTTTTTCCAAGGAAGACAAAATCCCTTACGGCAATTTTATCCTCCGCCAACTGCTCCCGTCGCAGTTTCCGGGGCAGCCCATCACCGACAACTACCAGACTTTCTACGAGCTGGCCACCGCCGACCGGGAATCGGACACGCTGGCCTTGCCCAAAAACTACCTGTTCATCAATGATACATTTGCGCCAGACAGCCTCGAGACCCAAGCCTTGCTCAGCTATGCGTACAGTGGATCGAGCGTGTTCATTGCGGCCAACCAATTTTATGGCCTGCTGGCCGACACCCTGCAATTGACCGTGCTGGACAACTTCTATTTGAAAAACAAGGGGTTGGTAAATGAAGTCATCGATTCGCTCGGCATTAACTTGGTCAACCCCAAACTGCGATCAGCCAAGGCCCATTATTACAAGCGCGGCACCATTCCCCAATATTTTGCGGGAGCCGATTCAGCCGTCATTGTGCTGGGAACCAATGAATTAAATGCTGCCAACTACATTCGGATACCTTACGGGGAGGGCGATTTTTTCCTGCACTGCAACCCCTTGGCATTTACCAACTACAACATGTTGCGGGAAAACAATGCTGAATATATCGCCAAATCCCTGTCGTATTTACCGCTCCAGCCCGTCGTTTGGGACGAATATTACAAAGTGGGCCGTCAGGAATCGGTTTCCCGGTTCCGTTTTCTCTTGGGCAATGAGGCTTTGGCTTGGGCTTGGCGGTTGCTGTTGGGCACCATTTTGCTGTTTGTGGTTTTTGCCACCAAACGAAAGCAGCGCATTATCCCCATCGTGCGGCCAGCCCTTAACACCACCCTTGAGTTTGCCCGCACCATTGGCCGGTTGTACTATTTGCACGGTGATCACCGCGATCTGGCCCGCAAGAAAACCGCTTTTTTCATGGAATTTTTGCGCACCCACTATTACCTGAGCACGAGCGGGATTTATCCGTTTGGGCCCGATACCACCACCCAACTGGCCGACTTCACCGAACGGGTGGCCGCCAAAACCAATGTGCCAATGCCCCAGGTCAACGCATTGTTCACTGCGATGTTGGCCGTAGAACGTGAGCCGCAGTTGTCGGAGGACAAATTGATCCAGCTCAACCAACTGATAGAGCATTTTTATGAGGCCGCCGGGCTGGTGCGGTGAGTTGGGCTGGTTATGGCCAATAGGCACCTTTAGTTTGTTGCGTGGTAGATGCTAATAACCACACCAAAGGCCCATCGAGGAGGATGCAGAAGTAAACACAGTTCTTTACCAACTAAATGCAAAGGTTGGGAGTATGGGTATATCAGCCTGCACTGGCCAATCTTCGTCTCATTGAACAACCGGCAGTCCATGCACCGTCGTCGGCCAAACCGGACTGCCCAACTTTTGCCGCACTTATTGCACCGCTGCCAAGTTGAACCGGATCTGGACCCCAAACGCTGTGCTGCTCCGCCGGAACGAGTTGGAGATCAGGGGCGCGTTGATCACGCGTTCGAAATAGAACTGGAGCGACAACTGCTGGTTGACCACATAGTTGAGCGTGGGTTTGAGCTGTAGGTTCATGTTGCCAGCCGTGGCAATGGCCTCTTGCACGTTGTTCGGCCCGATCCGCCGCTGGATCGTCCGGGTATCGTTGACGGTGAAGGCCAAGCGGAACTGTAAATCATTTTTCAGCACTTTGTACCCCCCCTGAATTTTGAAGGGGATTTTCAGCCCGGCTTTTTGGTAGCCGATGTCAATCGTGATGCCCTCATTGCGCATTTCGGTCACTTGGGCGTTGTTCAAGTTCAGGCCCACGTTGCGGGACACGTTATAGCGCAGGTTGATGTTGAACCCGCTGACGGTGCGGGCATTGACCCCGATGAGCGGGTTGAATGCCTCGGTTATATTGATTTGGTTCATCACAAAGACGGGCACCAAAGCCCCAGTGGTGGGATCAACGATGGCCAGCGGGAGTTCCTGCTCACGGATGCCCAAGTTGACATCAGAGGGCGAATAGAGCAAGGATGAGGTATAGTTGCCCACTTGGTAGCGGCTGTCGTAATTGCTCTGGATTTGGAAAGTGCGGAAATACTTTTTGACGACCTCCAAACTGGTCAAGCCCGAATAAGTCAGGGTCCAGTTGGGGAAGGGAATATTGGGAAAGGCCGACAGTTTTTGGCTGCTCGCATCACCCCCCGAATAGGCCGACAAGAACGCCGGAATCACCACGTCCTGAGAGTTGATTTCGTATTCGGTGGCTGCTTGGTTCAGTTCATCCAAACGGTTCTTCACCACGGTTCGGTTTTGGATAAAATTGTTGAACAGCGGTGAATTGTTATTGGCATCGTCCTTGGCAAACAACGTGCGGAGTATCGAGTACGAGATCTCATAGGATCCGTTGCGCACCGGGGTTTCGGCAACGTGCCGTTGATCGGCCACATTGAACCGGAAGACTTCCGAATAGTTGCCCGTGCTGCGCTTGGTGGTCTTGAGCTGCCAGTCAAAATCACGCACTGGGCTGATGGTGGCTTGCAGGCCAAAGTCCACCATTTTGCCCTGCATGTAAGAATTGTTCTGGAGCGGGCTGCGGGAGACTGCCCCGTTGGCGGCCAACTGGTTCATGATGTTGGCATTTTGACCCCCGAAAACATAGGCAAAGCCCGGGTTGTTCAGGCCGTTGTCCATCCCCAATAAATTGGGCACGAACAGTACGCCGGGCACCATGCTGGAATTGGTCACCCGGTAATCGAGCCGCACGCGCTGCACCGACATGAGTAGGCGGGCCAGGGCGCGGGTTCCCCCCGAAATGTTCTTGTTCTGGCCCTTTAGGCGCTCTTCTTCCTGTTTTTTGTTGATCTCAGCGATGATCTCGTTGATCCGTTCCGTTTTTACGTCCAACTTGGCAATCTTACGGGCTGCCCGGGCTGAATCCAAGGGTTTGGGCGGTTCTTGCAAACTATCGGGCAGGGGTTCAATCTTGGCCCTCAACTTGGTGATCTTGGTTTCGTACCGATCGATCCGCTTGCCATAGCGGATGGTATCAAAAATCAATTCTTGGATCTTGTTTTCGTACTTCAGGATCTTGGTCATTGTTTTGGCATAGCGGGCACTGTCCACCGTTGGCTGGCCGAGCGCTGATCCTGGTAGGCCAAAACCGGGGGGCATCATCATCCCCGGATCATTGCCAGTCACCACTTTCTCCCCTTGCCAGTAGCGCTTGCGCTCGTCATACCGGCGCAACCGATCTTGCAGGCGCAATTTGCGGGCCTCGCCCTTGAGGATGGGCGGTTGGCTGCTGCCCCGGCCGGGATTGTTGATCCGGCGCAGAAATTCGCTCTTGTCGTACAGTTTGCGGAAGTCCGCCTGGCCATTCAATTGTACCGAATTGTTGTTCTGCATGTTGTTGCCCAGCGTGTCGGCAATGCCCACCGCGCCGGCGGTCCATTGATAGCCGCCTTGGTAGCGGACATCGCCCTGCATCCATTCTAGCAACGGTAACTTATCGAACGGCAGCCGGTATTGGAGGCCCACTTGCTGGACGTAGTTCTTCATCCGGCCCAGTTTGAGCAAGTTGGTCAGCACCGAGTCGCGGCGCGTAACGCCCCGGGCCCGATCCACCAGTTCGCTGTTGATCTCCCCCCTTGGTTCATCGATGATGGAAAAAGCTTGGGCGGTATAGTCAAGGTTTAGGCCCCGGGTCAACCCCCATCGGATGTTGTAGCCCCGGTTAAAGGTAAATGATTTTTCGTACAACGGCTGGATCCCGCTCGTGGTCAGATC
>JAYUVL010000398.1:0-11329 GCA_043754075.1 Cytophagales bacterium
TGAACAACCTCAAGACCGAGGTGACCAAAATCTATCGGGGCAAATAAGTTTTAATTCATCACCTGTTTATTTTCTAAATTGATCATGGCGATTTCCGCACAAGACGTAAACAAACTGCGTCAAGAAACTGGTGCTGGGATGATGGACTGTAAAAAAGCGTTGACCGAAGCCGGTGGCGATTTTGAAACAGCCAAAGACATCCTGCGCAAAAAAGGCCAAAAAATATCGGCTTCTCGGGCCGACCGCACCACTAGTGAAGGAGTGGTGTTCATTCGCACCAATGCCGATCATACCGAAGGTGTGGCGATCGCCTTGGGTTGCGAAACCGATTTTGTAGCCAAAAACGAAGATTTTGTAGCGTTGGGCAACACAATTATTGAGCAGGTAATGGCCCAAAAGCCCGCTTCGCTCCAAGAAGTGGGCACCTTGCAGATCGGGGGCCGTGCGCTTTCTGAAGTGCTGGTGGACATGATTGGCAAGATTGGCGAAAAAATTGAAGTCTCTCAGTTCGCCCACGTGAAGAGCGAGCGCGTAGTGACCTACCTGCACGGCAACCAAAAAGTAGGGGTGCTCGTGGCCCTCAAAGGTGGCAACGACGACCAAGCCGTTGCCGCTGGCAAGGATGTGGCCATGCAGATCGCAGCCATGCGTCCCATTGCCCTTGACAAGGACGACGTGGATCCGGTTACCATTCAGCGGGAAATTGAGATCGGCAAAGAGCAGGCTCGCGCCGAGGGCAAGCCCGAAGCCATGCTGGAAAAAATCGCGATGGGCAAACTGTCCCGTTTCTACAAGGACAGCACTTTGCTCAATCAGGACTTTGTGAAAGACAACAAACTGACCGTTGCCCAGTATTTGGACAGCGTACAAAAAGGATTGACGGTTTCGGCCTTCAACCGGATCTCGGTCAGTAACTAACGCATTGCCGCTTGGGCGGTAAAGCAGCGGGCCATGTGACACCACACGGCCCGTTTTTTTGTGCCCATTGGCACCTATTGCTTCGTCCCTAAATTGGCCAAGTTGCCCTTTTTCCAGTCGACGGTATTCATCAGATGGATCATGTCTTGTTTGACAAATTGAATGAGCGGGGCCAGTGAGTCGTTGAGCTCGGCCGAAGGAAAGTAGAGCGAGGCCCGGAGGAAATGTTGGGTCGAGTCAGTGACATACAATTGAAACACCGAAGGAACGTCGCCCTCCAACTGGTACACCACCGCGGTGTAGCCTTGGTTGGTTTTGGACACTATTTCCTCAATGGCCTCGGCCTTGATATTGTGTTTTTGGGCCAACTTGTAACAATCGGTCACATAATCGCGAAAATCAGCTTGATCGCGAATTTTTTTGTAAGAAATATCAATATTGGCCGTAAATGCTGGGTAGTAAAGCTCGAGCCAATACTTTTCCGCCATCCGGGACGTGTCGGGCAGGAGCTGGGCATGGGCCGAATACTCGAAAGTGTAGGGCAATGAATCGGGCACCCGCCGATAAGCGGCCTTGGGCAGGTCGATCCGGTGATAGCCCTTGGGCTTGGGGGTGAAGGTGGCCTCGCCCGCACAGGCAAGCAGTACCACGGGGGCCACCACTACGCCCAACAGCCAAGTAAAAAATGATGGGGAATGCAAGGGTTTAAAGTTTAGGGTACAACATCGTTTGGGCGACCATCGGGCCGCTGTCCTTCTACTGGCAATTGTCGATCCGATTGGGCAGGGTTATGAGCTTCAATAAGCGTCGAGTAAATAGTCCAGTTATTGAAATTCCTTGAAGCCGAACCCCGTTTCACTTTTGATTTATCAGAAACTTGTTGGCAAGCCTGATCTAAATTCGCGTACAAATGCGTCAACACAAGTAGCATATTGTCGGTGCGGGATTTTTGGGCACTACAGCTACCGTGTTTTCTGTCATCCTTCACCCCCTTCAAACTGGTGCGCAACCCGGAAACCACTGGAAAAACTGTTTTTCTTTAATCGAGCACATCGATTTTGGTGACAAAATATTTGGTGTCCCCGCGCCACGAAAACTGAAAGAATTTCTCTTCGTAGTGAATCGTCACTCGTTTGTTGTCGCGCATGGCTTGCTCGATTTGCTTGATGAGGCTTCCGCGGCTGCCATCCACCGAGAACTCCCAGATGCTGGTCACCCCGCCCAAATTATTGGGGTTGGATGAAATGCCCTCCACATTCAACTGGCCCTCGTGGGTTTTGAAAAAGATCCCCTTCTTGCTCAATTTAATGATCCGTCCCATGCGTTCGCCCTCGCTGTAGCTGGCACTGTAAGAAAACCAGCCCGCCAACCCCGCCAGCGCAACAATGATGACGAGAAAAATAAGTGCAAATTTTTTGAATTTTGTCATGACCTGATGAAGATGAAAGTGTGTGATCGGCGCGCAGAAGCCGTTTTTTGTTCCTAGGATTAAAGATACATAAATTGTAGCGGACTGAACAATATTGGGCGGATGGCCCGACCTGGAGATGGTCAAGCCGCCCACCGCGTTGGTTTGGCCCGCCAGACTTGATGGTGGTCCCGCTTTGCTTTCAAAAAATGAAACCGCAAGGCCAAACCAAAGGCGGTTTCCCGATAATTCATTTAAATTCACGGTTTGATAGCAATCTAACCGCCATTGGTCATGACTATTTTTAAACGTATTGCCATATTGGCCTTGTTCGGGCTGGGTTGGTCTTGTAGCGGCGAACAAAACGCAACAACCGAGGCCCAAACAAACGATTCGACAGCCCAAGAAACTACGCCAGTCTCCACTCCAGTTCAGGACGGCCTGCCCGCCGAACTGTTGTCCGCCGATGTGGAGCGCAGCCTCAAGGCCCAACTGGGCGAGGCTTCCATGGCCTACATCAACCAACTGCGCACCCTGTTCAGGAATGCGAGCACGGCCCAACAAATGGCCGAAGTCTATTTTATGGCCGATTCGGTGCGGGGGATGTTCCGCACAGCCACCGCGCCCAAATCGGATGGAGAGTACCCAGATCCGCCCACGGTTGAAAAAGAATGGGCTTGGCTGGAGCAGGCGGTGCCCTTTATGCGGGTACGCCAATTGTGCAGCGAATGCGGGGCTGAGCTTTACCTCAACTTGCTGGCAATGAGTGCCAAAGCCCAACAAACGCCAGAAACTTCGGATGATCTGTTTTTTGAATCCCTCCAGGCCGCCTATCAGCCCAGTTATGAAGATCCAGACTTGCAGATTTTTTTGCCAGATGGGCCAACCGTGTCCACCGTCAGGCTGGATGGTTGCGACCTGTGTGGCTACCACCGCTTGGGCGACGGTGCTACTACCACTATTTTGCAGAAAATTGAGCGGGCCAAGGCTGCCAGCCCGCTTTTTGCCAAGCCCCTGACCGAACTGATGGAAGAAGCAGTACCCAACGACTACTTTACCCACTTTGGTAGCAATAAGACCGAAGTGGCCAAAGAGTTGGAAGCCATATTGCAGGGCATCCAATTATTACCAGCCCAGAAACTGCGATTGGAAAACCTCAAAGCCAAACTCAACACCCAGAAAGACCTCCAGTTTGGTTGCAAAAAGCCCGGCAAGTGCCAATACAACGTTTAATCGGTAAGTATACGCTCATTGGGGAACTACGGTGAATTTGATTTGTACATTTTCCCAGAAGAAATCGACTTCACCCTGTTGCCCAACCACAAAAGTGAGGCTCTCGTAGAATTGGGGAGACTTTTTTGGCACCACCTCCACCCGGAGCACATCCTTTTCGAGCTTGTAGTTGGCGCTGCCCCACTGGTCTGGCTCACTATTGAAAATCAAAGTCCATTTGGTTTGGCCGGGAATGGTAAAAAAAGCGTACTTGCCAGCCAACAATTCCTTGCCCTCCACCAGCACCGTCTTATCGGTCTCGAAGGTCGTTACCGCATTGGCCCCGGTGTGCCACACTTGACCAGCGGGCGCCATGTCGCTCCACACACTGCCGCCCTTGACCGATGGGCGGCTATACCCGATCCTGACTTGGGCTGCCCGGATCTTGGCCGAACTAGTGGCATAGGGGGTTGGATCTTTGGGCATGCGCATCCTAATGGGCATGCCAATCCTACCAAATTGGCGACATCCTTGGACCAGCAATAAAAACCCGATCAATAGGCAATATATAAACCGATTAAGATGGCTTCGTTGTCGCATTGTTAAATCATGTTTTTAGTGCAACAAAGGTAAAGAAAAGGTTCCGGCAACCGGCTTTTTTGATTTTTTAACAATTGGGTCATTCACTGTAAATCGCAGGTTTGTTAATGAAGGTTTGGGCATGGTTGGTGAAGCCGCTTCAGGGTAGCTGATGGGTTGTCGCACACAAAAAGGCCACTGGAAGGTGCATCCAGTGGCCTTCGGTCCAAATGGCTTTGGCCCCCTATTTGGCTTTCACCATGAAGGATACTTGCATGTTTTCCCACATAAAATCAACGTTTCCCTTGGCATTTACCGCAAATGCCAGTTGCTCATTGAACTTAGCGGATTTTTTTGGCTTAACATTGACGCGCAGCACATCTTGGTCTTGCTTGTATTGATATGCACCCCACTGCCCGGCGTCCTTGTTGAAAATAATAGTCCATTCTTTTTCACCCGGAATAGTCATCAGGGCATATTTGCCGGCGGCCAATTCTTTGCCCTCCACCAAGATCGCTTTGTCGGTCTCAAAGGTAGTGGCACCGTTGGCACCGGTGCGCCACACTTTGCCCATGGGCACTAGTTCACCCCATACTTTGCGGCCTTTTACCGAAGGACTGCTATAATCAACCTTGATTTTGGCCGTGCCAACTGTGGCCGAGGCAGTGGCAGGCGGGCTGGCCGGTTTGGCCTTGTCTTGAGCAAAGACATTGGCCGACAACAACATAAAAACTGCTACTAGCATTGCAGCAGTGTGAAAAATGCTTTTGTTTTGTTTCATAATATTAATAGAAGATTTAAATACAGACTAAATTACAACTTTGGCCCAAAACCTTGTGAGTTTTTCAACTTTTTTAACATTCGAGTTGCCCGATGAAGCACCGCCATTTGTTTAAGAAAATAACATTTTTAATCTTATCGGCGGCCCTTGTTTCTGCTTTTGCACTTGGCCGATCAAGCGGTAATGATTTTGAGCTGATCAGTGTAACACCGCAGTTGGTAGTGCGAGATGTGGCATTGGCGGCTACTTTTTACCAAGAAAAATTAGGCTTTGAAATTTTGCAAAGAGAAAAAGAAAATGATGTAATGAACTACGCATTGCTCCGATTAGACAATATAATGATCGCATTTAAAACCGATCGCAAATTGCGCGAGGATTTCCCCGGCCTTCGCCCCGGCAAACCCGCCAACAACATCAATTTAATTTTTAGATCCAATAATGTCAAAGCCATTTATGACAAAGTGAAGGGGCGCACTGAGATCATCAAGGAATTGCAGACCACTTTCTATGGCGCCAGCGAATTTTCCCTGCGCGATCCCAACGGATATCTCTTGACATTTGCCCAACTGGCCGACTAGCCCCCTCCCCCGGTGCTGCCCGTAGTGGTCGGTTGGCGACCAAGTATGCCACCGCAGCCAATGCGCCTAGGTTCAGTTTTGCTCGTGCGGTTGGTTGCATCAGGTGGGCGCTGGCTTGTGGCCATATTACCGATCTGGGGCCTAATCGTGCGCTGATTCACCAAAGCAGATCATTCAATATTGTGCGGAAGACATTCATCAATTTGTTAATTACCAAACCCAATTTGCCAGCATGAAAAAAAAGAAGCTTATTTTCCGGTTATTGATAATGTTAACAGGCTTAGGGTGGCACAGCATTGCCCCGGCCCAAACTAGTTATGCTGAATTTGGCCAACTTTCCACCCGATTGGCCAAGCTCAAAACCCAATATGCCGCTCTGGCCGATGTGCGTTCGCTCGGCAAGACCGAAACCGGCAAGGATATATGGCTCATTTCGTTGGGCAAGGGCGACCCCAAGGGCAAGCCAGCCATTGCCATAGTGGCCGGAGTGGAAGGTTCGCATTTGGCCGGGACAGAATTGGCCGTCCAATTGGCCGAAAAACTGTTGGCCAATGCAGGCAAAGACAGTGTTGACAAACTGCTGGAAACCAAGACTCTGTACGTTATTCCGTTGGTCAATCCAGACGCAGCCGGCCAGTTTTTTGCCAAGCTCAAGTATGAGCGCAGCGGCAATGCCAAACCCACCGACGAAGATCGGGACGGAAAACTGGATGAAGATGGCTTCGAGGATTTGAACGGCGACGGCGTGATCACCCAGGTGCGCGTGGAAGATCCGACGGGCACCCACAAACCCCACGACAAAGAGGCCCGTGTACTGGTCAAAGCCGACCCGGCCAAGGGTGAGCGCGGCAAATACCTGTATTTCAGCGAAGGAATTGACAACGATAAGGACGGCAAATTCAACGAGGACGGCCCGGGCGGAGTAGCGATCAACAAAAATTTCACATTTGATTATCCCTTTTTTACCCCGGGATCCGGCGAGTTCCCAGTGTCAGAACCCGAAAACCGGGCCTTGCTGGATTTCTTGTACAGTTCGCCCAATGTCTATGCAGTTTTCACTTTCGGCCCGGCCAATAATTTATCCGAACCGATCAAATTTGACCGCCAAAAAACCAGTAAGCGCATTATTACCGGTTGGCTAGAAAAAGATGCCAGCGTGAATGAACAAGTGAGCAAACTCTACACCCAAGCTGGGCTGAAAGATGCCCCAGCCATGCCCGCTCAAAAAGGTGATTTTTTTCAAACTGCCTATTTTCACTACGGCCGCTTGAGTTTCAGCACGCCGGGCTGGTGGCTGCCCAAAGATACGGCCAAGGTGCAACTGGACAACGACGAGGCCAAACTGATCAGATGGGCCACCAACAATAAAATTACCAATGCTTTTGTGGAGTGGACCGCCATCCAACACCCCGACTTTCCGGGGCAGAAAGCCGAAGTTGGCGGCATTGCGCCGTTTGCCAAACTGAACCCACCAGCCGAGTTGCTTGGCCCGGTTGCCGACAAGCACCTGAAATTCATGACCAATTTTGCCATGCTAATGCCCGGCCTGGAACTGGTCAACCTCAAAACAGAGGCAGTTTCCAACGGAGTGACGCGCATCACGGCCGATCTGCACAATACCGGGCTGCTGCCCACCGTGGCCGAGATTGGGGAACGGGTGCAGTATGTGGACCAGTTGAAAGTGGAGATCAAGCTGGGTTCGGGCCAGACCTTGCTCACTGGCCGCAAGGTGCAACTCTTGGACAAGGCCATTGAAGGCAACGGCAACATCCAACTTTCGTGGTTGGTCAGTGGCACTGGCAGTGCGTCCATCGAGGTGGGCAATGCCACCGCCGGGCGCACCAGCCAGCGCGTTACGCTCAAGTAAAGACCTCAGCATCAATCGATACATTCAACTTTTGGCCTTATTTTTCAAATGAAAAAAATAATATTTATTGCACTTTTGATGGGGGCCGCAGTTGGCGCGGTCAACGCCCAAACCAAAGAAATTGGCTTGCACGCCATTGGCACGCCCCACAATCCCAAAGTACAAATGGCGTGGAACCGCTATTACAACTATGCCCAAATCACCGATTTTTGCAAACGGCTCCAAGCGGCCTACCCAGATTTGGTGCGGGTCGAATCCATCGGCAAATCGGTGCAGGGCAAGGATCTTTGGCTGTTGACCGTCACTGATTTCAAAGTGGGCCAGCCCGAAAACAAGCCCGCTTTTTATGCCGATGCCAACATCCACTCCAATGAATTGCAGGGGAGTGAAATGCTGATGTATAAAGCGTGGTATTTGGCCGAGAGCTTTGCCAGCGTCAAATTTGTGAAAGAACTGCTGGCCGACAAAACGTTCTACATCCTGCCCACGCTCAATCCCGATGCCCGCGACCATTTTATCAACGAACTGAACACCACCAACTCTCCCCGCTCCGGCTTGATGCCCGTGGATGATGATGGCGACGGCCAAATTGACGAAGACAGCTTCGACGACCTCAACGGGGATGGCGAAATTACCTTCATGCGCCGCAAAACCCCGTATGGTCGCCTCAAGGTAGATCCCAATGATCCGCACCGAATGATCCCAGCCAAAGCAGATGAACTGGGCGAGTACGAAATGCTTGGTTATGAAGGACTTGACAACGATGGCGATGGGCAAGTCAACGAGGATCGCCCGGGCAGCTACGACCCCAACCGCGATTGGGGCTGGAATTGGCAACCCGATTATATCCAGAACGGCGCACTCAAATACCCATTTTCACTGCCCGAAACCCGCGCGGTGATGGAATTTGTGACCAAACACCCCAACATTGCCGGGGCGCAATCCTACCACAACTTCGGCGGGATGTTCCTCCGGGGACCCGGTGCCGAGGAAGATGTGGTTTATTATAACCAACAGGACATTGCCGTTTATGACGTGATCGGCAAATTGGGGGAGAAACTCATTCCGGGCTATAACTATTACACCCTCTACAAAGATCTCTACACCGTGTATGGGGGCGAAATCGACTGGCTGAGCAGCAGCCGGGGGATTTTTACCTTCTCCAATGAGTTAATGACCAACTATCTGCTTTTCAATGCCAAACCCAACAACGAAAGCCGGGGGCAAGACAACCAAGCCTATGAGGCAGACAAGTACCTCCTGTTCGGGGATGCCTTCGTCGAGTGGACGGCCTTCAAGCACCCGCAGTATGGCGATATTGAAGTGGGGGGGTTCAAGAAAAACTACGTCCGCAACCATCCCGGCTTTTTGCTGGAGTATGACGGCCACCGGAACTTGGCCTTCACCATGTACCACGCTTACCAAATGCCCAAATTGGCGGTGCAAAAGGTGGTCAAACAGGCATTGGGCAATGGCCTCACCCAAGTAACGGCCACGGTGCTCAACTCGCGGATCATCCCCACCCACTCTAGCCATGACCTCAAGTTCAAGATTGAGCGGCCAGACTTCATCACGCTCAAGGGGGCAGAAGTGGCAGCGGGAATGGTAATGGAAAATTTGGATTTCAACGTGGGGCGGGAGCAAAAGACCAGCCCAACCACCATCGAGGTGGCCAACATCCCCGGCATGGGCGTGGTGCATGTCCGCTGGATCGTGAAGGGCAATCCCTCCAACTACACCATTGAGATCAACAGCCGCAAAGGGGGAGTAGTGACCCAAAGTGGCGCGTTTTAGCCTTGATCGGCCCCCGTGGAGCAACAATAGTGGCAACCTCTCATGTTGCCGCTATTGTTTTTTGGTTCAAACGGCTAGCTGATCGCCATAGCGATCGTGGGCTTGGCAGCCGTTTGGCCTTTTGTTGTTTAGGGAAAAAAATCTGCAAATCGCAGGATTTCAAATAGTGGTATTTAATCACCAATCGATGGGACACCCATTGGCAATACATGATCCGGCTCGCTTATTCAGACCGCTACACGTTGCAATTGCCTGAGGGCCATCGGTTTCCGATTGCCAAGTACGGCTTGGTGCACGATCAGCTCCGCTATGAAGGAACGGCCAGTGAACCGCACTTTATGGATCCCGGTCTTTGTGCCGAGGACGACGTGCTGCGCATCCACACGCCGGCCTACTATGCCCGGGTGCGCGATCAGCAACTGAGCCCCCCCGAAGTGCGCCGTTTGGGCCTGCCCCAAAACGAACGGCTCTTTCTCCGCTCCCTCAGCAGTGCCAGTGGCACCTTGCAAATGGCCCTCAGTGCGCTCCAGCATGGGATCGGAATGAACTTGGCCGGTGGCACCCACCACGCCTTCGCCGATCGGGGCGAGGGCTTTTGTGTGTTCAACGACATTGCCATTGCCGCCGCCCACTTACTGCACCACGGTTTGGCCAAGCAAATACTGGTGGTGGATCTGGATGTCCACCAAGGCAATGGCACCGCCCAGATTTTTCGTGACGAGCCCCGGGTGTTTACGTTCAGTATGCACGGGCGCGACAACTATCCGTTGCACAAGGAACAATCAGATCTGGACATCCCGCTGCCGCCCTTTACCGGCGATGAGCCGTATCTGGCACTCTTGCGCCAGCACTTGGCCACCCTCATCCAGCGGGTAAAGCCTGACTTCATCTTTTTTCAGGCCGGGGTAGATGTGCTGGCCACTGATCGGCTGGGCAAACTGGGGTTGTCCCGGGCGGGCTGCAAAACCCGTGACGAAGTGGTACTTTCCACTTGTCAACAGCACCAAATCCCGGTCGCTACTTGCTTGGGCGGTGGCTACTCGGCCCGCTTGCCGGATCTGGTAGAGGCCCACTGCAACACGTTCCGGGTGGCATTCTCCTTGTTTTCCTAAACCAGCCTCATCGTTTTTGGGCAAAAAGCCAAGGCAGCAGGCCGGGTTCTTTGTAGGCTGGCACCCAACTGGCGTGGTTTTCTTCGGGATATTCGGTGTATTTGGGCTTGGCCCCGGCAGTTTCCAGCGCACTGATCATCTCGCGGGAGCGAGCCACGGGCACCACTACATCCTTGGCCCCGTGAAAATTCCAGATCGGCACTTTTTTGGCCAGAGCGGCCTTGGCTGGATCACCGCCGCCGCAAATGGGCACGGCCGCCGCAAATTTTTTCGGATAACGGGTGATCGCATCCCAGGTGCCATACCCCCCCATGGACAAACCAGTGATGTACAACCGTTTTGGGTCAATGCGATAGGCTTTGGCCAGTTCGTCGATCAGTTCCAGGGTGATGGCAAAGGAGCGGGCGGGCAGTTGGGCTTGGGTATTATTGCCTTTTCGCCAGTCCATATTGGCCCAGTCTAGCCCGGTGGGGCACTGGGGAGCCAGCACAAAACAAGGATACTGATCAAGGTTGGCCGGTTCGGCAAATAGATACGCGCCGTGCACCAGTTGTTTGGTGTTGTCATTGCCCCGCTCGCCGGACCCGTGCAGGAACAGGACGAGGGGATATTTTTGATCCGGGTGGTAATTTTTGGGCTTGAGCAAGCGGTAGCGCAGCGTATCACCGAGCGGGCTGAGATAAGTCAATTTCTCATACAGCGAATCCACCCGCGCCGACTGGGCATGGGCAAGCGTACCGAGCAAGGTACCGGCCAAACTTAAGGCCCAAATGTGCCAAACGCACGGCAAATGGTGGTTTTTTCTCATGGTTGAGGTCGTACAAGTCTCAATCGGGGACAGGAGTTGTACCGTTCGCGAGATAAATTAGGGTGATTTTATTGAAAATACAAAGATAATGGCACCAAAATCGTCAATTGATCCGAGCTAACCAAGGTTTGGTAAAAAACAAAGGATTTAGATCTAAATAACTCATGTTACGAAGCGTTACTTTAAATGCCTTTTTATTGGCTTTAGAGATAATGAAACTTAAAACTAAAAGAGTACTTTTTGGCCGAAAACGTTGCTACGGGCTTGCATGA
>JAYUVL010000399.1:0-7441 GCA_043754075.1 Cytophagales bacterium
GCCAGCATCTCAAATGCCAAACCGGAGAATTTGAGGTAGGGACTAAGCGGGGGTTTTGACGGTCGGCTTGGCAATGCTTTCTAACGGTTTGGTCTCCATTGGTTTGGCTGATTCGCCCATTTTACAAGTACCGTTGAACTTGGCTCCCGACTCCACCACCAGTTTGCCAGTGAAGATATCGCCCCAAACCACGGCCGAGGGCTTGAGCACCAAAACATCGGTAATCTCCAGTATCCCGCTCACTTCGCCCTCGATTTCGGCGTTCTGGGCATAGATGTTGCCTTCCACCAGCGACCCTTGGCCCAGTGCCACCTTCTGTTTGCATTTGATGTTGCCCTTCAATCGGCCATCGATCCGAATATTGCCCGGCGTCTCCACATCGCCCGTAATGATCGTGCCCTTACCTACAATATTGGCGATTACACTGATGTTTTCTTGCACGCGTCTTTCTTCTTTGTTAACGTTTCCGTTGGTTCCAAACATTGCCATTGTAATGAAATTTAATTAAAAAGTTGGGTAAACTATATTGATTGCTTGTGCAAATAGCCTAGAGAAAACAAAGCTACCTTGGCTCCGTGCTTGCTTGCCCCCTTCAGAAAGAAAAAGGAATAAAATCTTCGGGATCCACCGGGTTGCCATTGTACCAAAGTTCAAAATGTAAGTGGGGACCGTCGGTCAGTTCCCCTGAATTCCCAATGATAGCGACAATATCACCAGCTTTCACCCGGTCGCCTACTTTTTTCAAAAGTACAGAGTTGTGCTTATAAAACGAAATAAGTTGGTTTTTATGTTGCACCCCGATCACATGGCCAGAATCTTGGGTCCATGAAGAGATAATGACCGAGCCGTCGGCCACCGCTTTGATCGGTTCGTTTTTTTGGGCCACTATGTCCACCCCGAAGTGCTTCTTCTTGACATTGAACTGGTTAAGGATGATGCCGCCCAATGGGGCAAAAAAGGTCATGTTCTTTAGTTTTTCGTCGGCCCGCACGTAGCGGAGGGATTTGGCACTGTTTTCCTCTTGTTCAAATTGTCGCCGGAAAGCCGAATCGGTCGGGTCTAGGGTAGTCAGATCGGCGTTTTCCGATTTGACCGGCCCCGCCGCCTTGGGCGCGGTTTGGGCCAGTGGATCAGTGACCCCCTTGCCCGTAATTACTTGCTGTAGGTTGGTCAGGTACACATCTCGTTTGCCCACTTCACCCTCTAGGGAATCCACCCGCATCATCAGCTCGATCAGCCGGCGGTTGACTGTCGATTCAGACATTATCAACTTGGGGCGCAGGGCATTGAAGGTCCCGATCAGCAATAAACTGAGTACAAAACTGCAAAAAAGAAGGATGAACCCTGCCGCAAAAATTTTCCACCCGTTGAATAGGGTACTGAAACGGGGCGCGAGGGTTTCCTCTTCCCGGATGATCAACCAGAAGCTTTGTGACAGCTGGGCGCGAAATTTATCGAATTTGCTCAAGTGGTGCTTCCATTAAGATTAACTCCCCAAAGCCTCCAGTGCCGTCGACGGTTTGGGAACCAATGACTCGTATTTATTACCTGCAAACCGATTTTGGTGCACGATAAAAATCAAAAAGAAAAACAAAGGTAGCTTTTTTTTGAGAATTGGTCTAGTTGGTGCCCCAGCTTTCTGTAAGGAGCACACTGGTGGCATTTGGGCAAACTAGGTGCTGGCTTGCTCGGGCCACTCCCGCTTTGAGCGGGGCCAGTGGCGTTAACCCACAGAAAATCCTTAAATTGCCCCAATGCTGGAACTCCCGCCCAAATATTACCTCACTTACTTTACCAGTGTGCTCGAGTTTGTAGAGCAGCGCTACGGTTTTGCCCTGGGCGAAACTGAGCGGGCTTTTTTGCACGATTTTCGGGCGCTGTCCGAGGATGCGCGCTGCCTATATATACGCATGGCCAACCGCCGCCCGTGGTTTTTTTGGCCCGATGCGTTGATATATCCCGAAATTGCAGATCCAGCCCTTGCTTGGTCGGAACTGTTGGCCGGGGGTTGGGCCCGTTCCATGGGTCAAGTGGCTGAGCACTTGGCTGGTTCACCCGCCCTTGGCCCCGATAAATTTTTGCTCGTTGCCGCCCTGACCAAGGCCGATCTGTTGGCCGTGCACCAACTTTTGGGCACCGGATCGGTGGGCCATCGGCTCAAAAAAGACGCACTGGCCCAACAACTGACGGCGGCGGCAGAACTGTGGCCAGCAACGGCGGAGGCCCTCGCTGGTCTGGTGCAAAAAACTCGGATGGACACGCTTGAATACTTCAAATTCTTGTTCTTCGGCAATTTAGATCCCGATAACATGGCCCAGTTTGTGGTGCGGGATGTTGGCCACGCCCGTTTTGCCGACTTCGACGAGCAGCAGCTGGCCACTCGGGTAAGTTCTCGTGCGGAAGCTGTGGCACAGTACGCGGCCCTGCGGGCTTACCGGGATTTCAAACTTTTTCGCGACAGGGGGGTCCCGACTCTTACTATGTTTGCTTGGTTCGGCCAGTTGCGGGCCACGGGCCAGCCCCTGATCGACAAACATTTCTTGCGCATGGGCGAGCTGCTCGAGCGGGAGGGCCACTGGGCCGAGGCCATCCAAACCTATGCGCCCACGCTGCTCCCCCCGGCCCGGGAGCGGCAAGTGCGGCTCTTGCAAAAGATCGGCCAGCCCGAAAATGCCGCCGCCCTCGCCCGGGAGTTATTGGCCGCGCCCCAAAATGCCGATGAGTATTTTTTTGCCCAAGATTTTCTCCTAAAACTGGCCGGGGGCAAGCGGCGGAAAAGTACAACGGCTTATTTACTGGGCTCAGACGAAATTGTGGTGGGCATTGAGCACCAGCGCTATGTGGAGGGCGGGGCCATTGCCTACCTGCAAGCCGCTGGCTACCAAGCAGCTCACTCCGAAAATTTTGTCTGGAACTGCTTGTTTGGCTTGCTGCTGTGGGAGGTGGTCTTTGATCAAGGACAAGCCGCCCTGCACCACCCGTTGCAACGTGCACCTTCGGACCTTTACCTTCCGAGCTTTTATGAAAAACGCAAAACCCTCATTGATGCGTCTTTGGCAGGCATTGCCGACGGGACCGCCGCCATTGCTTTGGCCGAGGGCACTTTTCACGAAAAATTTGGCACGGCCAACCCCTTGGTCGGTTGGCACACTGCGGTGCTGGGCTGGGTTCGGCGCTATTTAACCCTCATTCCCTGGCCCCAAGTGCGGGCGGTGCTGGGCGAAATGGCCAAAAACCTCCGCGAGCACACCCGGGGATTCCCCGATCTGTTTGTTTGGCAGGCGGAAAACTATTACTTTGCAGAGATAAAATCTCCCAATGATCATTTATCGGCCCAGCAATTATACTGGTTGCAATTTTTTGAAAAGGTGGGGATCCATGCCAAAGTACTCCGGGTGGTCTGGGTAACTACAGAATGATTTTTTATCGAGTGTGACTATTAATTAATGGATTGTATGACTAAATTTTTTGCTACTTTTTTACTGATCGGGCTATTTGCCAATCTGGTGATGGCCCAAAATTCCAAGGATCTGGTCGACAACGAAGAATGGCAAGTCAATGGCATGGCGGTTGGCTATCGCATCACTAATTTTCGCAAACAGGAAGTGAAGGGCAAAGGTGAAATGGATCGCTATGAAGTGACCTGCTTCGTTTATAACAAGGGAGACTGCGAGGTGGGCATCCGGTTTACCGGCAACGAGCGGAACACTGACAATGCAAATTTCAAATTGGCCACTTTCAATTGCTTGAACGCTACCGGGGCCAGGCTCACGGCCAAGGGCACTGAACTTTTGCCGGAGCCGCACTATTTCAACTACCGGTGGACCGAGAAAAATGCGGAAGGGAAAACCGTGGAACGCTCTCAAAGCATTTTGGTGGGCTATTTCCTAGCGCGGGGGCGGCGGCGCGAAGCTGGCATCGTAGTCATTGTCCCACCGGGAGAAAAACCCGAAATCCGGGCTTCGGTCAATTTCTAAACCAAAGTGCCGCAATCTCTTGGCTGGCATCCCACCCGGAACCCAAGGAGGAGAATGTCGTCAATTTGTTTTTCATTGCCCA
The DNA here is from genome assembly GCA_043754075.1 of Cytophagales bacterium. Classification (GTDB taxonomy): domain Bacteria; phylum Bacteroidota; class Bacteroidia; order Cytophagales; family Thermoflexibacteraceae; genus JALONO01. Next base: position 4,060 of record JAYUVL010000399.1, read on the forward strand.
TCCATTCGGTCAGGGTATTGCGCAATAGGCCACGCTGACGATCCATCGGCATGGCATAATGGGTCAAAAACAACTGCTTTATTCGGCCAATGGAAAACTTCCGGCCATCGGGCCCACCGAACTGATCCTGAAAACCATCAGTAAAAATATAAAAGGACGTTGGCTGGTCCAATGCCACCAAGTGCTTGGTAAAGGTTCGTTCGGTTTCTTTTTGTAAGCCCCCGATCGGGTTTTTGTCGCCTTTGAGATGATAGACCTCGGGCACGCCATCTGCATTGGGGCGCAGATAGATCAACGGCGATTTGGCCCCGGCAAACTCCAATACTTTGTTTTGCTGGTCAATGACGCAAATGGACACATCCATGCCGTCGCGGTTATCCGAATCGGCCTGTTTGAGGGCTTTGCGCACTTTTTTGTGCAGCTCGGCCAAAACCAGCTCCGGTGACTCGATATCCATCAAGGTGATGATCTCATTTAAAAACTCATTGCTGATCATGCTCATGAACGCACCCGGAACCCCATGCCCAGTGCAATCAATGGCCGCAATAAATAATTTGTCATCTTTTTCCAAAAACCAATAAAAATCGCCGCTAACAATATCGCGCGGGCGGAAAAAGATCAGCGAGTCGGGTAGGGCCCGTTGCATAGCGGCCCGGTCGGGAAGCATGGCCGACTGGATCCGGCGGGCATAGTTGATGCTGGCGGTAATCTTCTCGTTGCTCTTGCGGATCTCGGCGTGCTGGTGCTCAATTTTGTGGTAAGCCTCGGCGTTTTCAATGGCTACTGCGGCCAAAAGAGACAAGTTGCGCAAAATGCTGAGATGATGCTCGGTGTAAGATTTTGGCTTAAAACTCTGAACTGTAATCACGCCAATTACGGTGTCGTTGCTGATCAGCGGCATGTAAATGAGCGAACTGGGATTTTCGCCCGCCAATGGTGCTGGCATTTCGGCAATGTACTTGCTGTACTCAACGGTGTAGTCGTTGATAAATACCTCTTGCCGGTGGTGGATCGACCAAACCGAAAAGCGCAAAGTATCGGTCATTGAGTGGACAAACGTGGGAAGTTTCTGGCCGTTCTCCATCCCGCCCCTAAATTCTATTTTGGTGCGTTCCTCATTGATGATCCCAATCCCAAAAGCACTCGCATCCATCAAATTATTGATGTTGATGTATATTTTTTCAATGATTTTTTCGGTGGAAAGTTCGGATGTGATTTCAATCCCAATCTGATTGAGCAATTTTAAGTTGCGAAACGAGGTTTCCAATTGCTCATGACTGGCCTCCAGCTCTTCTTTTTGCTGAATCACTTCAGCGGTGCGCACCTGCACCTGCTCTTCCAAGTTTTGGTACAAGAACGCGTTTTCTAAAGCAATGCCAATATAAATAGCCAAATTGCGCAATATATCTACGTGATATTTGGTGTAAACATCTTTCTGAAAACTTTGGACGGTTACGGCCCCCAGCACCTTGTTCTTGGAATAGACCGGTAAGTATATCAGTGCATTGGGGCGCTCCCCGGCAATTTGGGGTGGCACTGGGCAGTTGAGAATGTAAGTGGAGAAGTCACGATCCAAATCGTTGATGAGAATCTCCACTTTCTGATGGTAACACGCTACTGACAAGCTAGTCGGACTTGTCAGATCAAAATAATGATAGTCCAGTTTTTTCCCATTTTCAATGGTGCCGTAGAACTCCATCCGCTGGTTGGTTTCGTTAACCACCCCGATGTCGAATACCGACGCATCCATTATTAGGTTCACATTGGCATAAACTGTCTCGACAATGTCTTCGATCTCCAATTTGGAGGTGATGTCCTTGCCCACTTCCGACAGCAGTTTGACATTCTGGTGGGCGTCAAATACCAATTCTTTTTGGCGCGAAATTTCTTGCGCCCTTTCATTGACTTTAATACCTAACTTGTTGAATTCTAATGAATTGAATAAAAAATTGCCCAAGCAGGGGGCCAACTGCTCCATCAGCTCATTCGCTTCCTCGGTCATGGGACCGGCATATTCCAGGTAGAGGATGGCCAGTACCTTATGGTGGTGCAACAGCGGCAGGCAATACGCGGTGGTAGCATCGGGCGAAGCAAAATCGCTCAATTTGGGTAGTAGATCGCTAGATCTGAGGGGAGTCTTTTGCTGGAATGCCAAATCGGGCAAATGCGAACTTAGTCCGACCAAGTCAATCTCTCGGGCCTCCTCAGCGGGCTGCCATTGCCCTCCATATTCACTTAGCAACTGCCACTGGCTTGGCTTGCCTTCCAGCAAACCACCATAAACAGCCCCAGTAAGTTGCACTGATTGCTTGGTTAACAGTTGAACCAGGGGCGCTAGCTGTAACTCACCCGATAATTGGGCCATCAAGCCTAATATTTTGTTCATCAGTAAACTGTTTCCCGTCACTCGCGTTGTATTTAAGATTGAGTAATTACGAGGATTGTGTTTTTTTACCCCAGACGTTAACGCACACCAAAGTTGACCTTGACATTCGTTCAGTAAAGTTTAAGTCTAGCAATTGTGCTTCCAAAAACTAGGCTTTTTAGATTTTAGACGTAAGATTTTGGCGCAAAATGCTTATCAAAAACGGGTACTCTACGTTCACTACTATTTAGTTGGTCAGAAACTAGGTAATCTCATTTTTTGTACTCAATTTTGTAGTTTGAAATTATCCGCACATTCGTCCACCCTACCCGCTCTATCTTGGTGATCGGCCTCAAATGGTGGCGCACGCGGGCAATACAGGTCTGTTGCTAGATTTGACTATCTTTTCTGCATACAGTACAAAGGGAATTGACCTTCCCTCCGTCTGGCTGGTCAAACAAACCAACGGACATGGCATTGATGCCCAATAGAAGGGATTTATCATCCCACACCAAAAACTATTATTTTTTCTGATGAAAAAATTCTCTAAAGGCCCCTCCACACAGGGAGGGAATGCTAACGGCAAAGGCCGAGGGCATGGCAAGTCATCATTCGGCAATCCGGGAGGACGCAGTTTTGGTGCAAAAGACAAACCTAGCAACCCCTTTGAGCGCAACGACGGCCCACCCCGCGAAAAGCGCGAGGGCGGCTTCAACCGCGAAGGCGGATCTGGGTTCAACCGTGAGAAACGCGAAGGCGGATCTGGGTTTAGCCGCGAGAACCGCGAAGGCGGATCTGGGTTCAACCGCGAAAAACGCGAAGGCGGCTTCAACCGCGAAGGCAGCACTGGCGGGTTCAACCGCGAAAAACGCGAAGGCGGCTTCAACCGCGAAGGCAGCACTGGCGGGTTCAACCGCGAGAAACGCGAGGGCGGCTTCAACCGCGAAGGCGGATCTGGGTTCAACCGTGAGAAACGCGAGGGCGGCTTCAACCGCGAAGGCAGCACTGGCGGGTTCA
>JAYUVL010000400.1:0-8919 GCA_043754075.1 Cytophagales bacterium
GTCCGAGTGAGTGTCATGATAGTCGTTTTTTGCACGTGCACCCATGAGCGCCAGCCTCCCCCACCCCACCAAAGGCGGAACGAACCGAGCTTTTCGTAATTTATTCTGCCTGCGGGTTGTCTTAATTTTACTCTTCGGGGTTGGTGGTCTCGCCGGTATCAAATACCACATTGCCGAGCTGTTGCTGGGCGCGCTCCTGCCGCTTCTGGCGAACGGCGTTCAATTCATAGCCGAGCCGGAAAAACTGGTAGGTGACTTGGCCCTGATCATTCACGCTCACTTCGCCCTGTAAATCATAGACCAAATCATTGAGCACTTTCTCAAATATGGGTTGCTGATTTTTTTCTTTGTCCTTGGGTGTTTGATCAGCTTGGGCAATAATTTGATCGATGGTCAGTTCTTGGCCAATGTGATCATATATTACCTTCATGATCCGTTTGCGCAGGTTATTGAGGCGGCGTTGCTCGCGCTTGGGCCTTAGTTTCCACTCGCGGAAGAGCGGCACGGAGAAGAAAATGGCCGAAAATGAAAGGGGAATCCAGCCGAGCACTGGAGCTACCCAGCCGGGATAAGTGGGGTCGCTGGCCGTTACCCCCAGCACGATCAGGGAAAACAGGAGGTTGAACGAGTTCATGGCCGTTACGCCTGTGTTGCGGCCCGTACTATTGCCCGTGAGGGGGTATTCGGGCTCATACTCGTCCCAATACCAAACCACTTTGGCATCTTTCTCTTGGTTGGCACTCCGCACCAGTTCGTCAAACTCCCCAATGAGCACTCCTTTTTCGTCCAAATCGGCCTTGCCGTTGAAGCGGACCAAACAATCGGTAAAGAACTTGGCGGCCCCGTCGCTGTCCCAGCCGGCCAGTGCCCGAACTTCGGCCGTGGTGATGATGCCCCGATTTTGGCGCAAGAAGGCGGCCACTTCACGTTGGTTGGCCAGCGGGTGGTGCTCCACCCTGGGCGGCCCGAACACGTAATCATAGACCGAAGCAATAAACGTTTTCTTGGGCAATTCGCTAATGGCTGCGGCTCCCTTGCGCTTTTTTTTCGCTTTGTCCAAGGCTGATTCTTTGGGGGTATAGCGCTGGTAGGGGTTGCCCTGCTGGTCATAATCATAGTAAATGACCGGAGTGTAATAATTCCACCAAAAAATGGCCCGGAACACTTCGGCAATGATCTCGAACGGGAGCGACATGTCCCAGTCCGTATCGCCATCATTATCGCCGTCGCCCGAGAACAAGGCAATGATCGCCCCAACCACTACTACGATCAAGATGACAATAAAGACCAAAAAATACACCACCAACATGACCGACATCCAGATCCGGAAAAAAACAACAAATGCCCGCCACAAAAAGTCCTTGGTTTCGGCCCACCGTTCGGCCCGCGTTTTTTCGCCCCGGCGGAGGAGTTCTTCGCCAAAGTCATAGATCAAGTTGCCGGTGTCGGTCACTTTGAGCCGACATTCATATTTGGCCATCGCGGCCTCGACCAAACGTTGGGCATCGTCCACGTTCAGCCCGGTAAATGTGGCCACGTCCCCGATCGTAAAAAGACGGTTGGGCTGTTGGAGGCGTTCTTCAAAAACAGCCAACGTTTGGGGAGCGGGTGATTTAAATTCAGTCATAAAGAATGGAGGAGCGTCTAGCAGAATGCAAAATACGAAAAAATCTCCTTTCTTTCATCTCCAAACGATAACCGGAGTCACGTGGCAACGCCCCGGCGAAGCCTGCCGGGTCACGGGCCATTGCCCACTTTGTAGATCGACAAAATAAAACCCCCAAAGCCTTGCGAAGTCTTTGGGGGTTGGCAATAGAAAAAGGCGGGTTATTTCTTCCGGTTTTTATCGGTATTTTTGGCCGTCTTGGCATCGTCTTGGGTTTTGAGGGCTTGCTCAAGCCGCTGCTGGAACGTCGATTTCTTTTTATTGGGATCGGAGTTCTTCCGGTGGTTGTCATCCAATTGTTGCCGAATCTTCCCTTCGTCCACAAAACGGCGGATGGCCAATTGCTGGACAATGGTAATGATGTTGGACACAAAATAGTAGTACGTCAGGCCAGAGGAGAACGAGTTGAGCACAAACATGAAAACAACCGGCATCAGATAGGAAACCGTTTGCATGGTTTTGTCCACGGTGGCGGCTTGCAATTGGTTGTTATAATAGGTGTATGCAATGGTGGACAGCGTCATCAAGATGGTGAACATACTGATGTGGTCGCCATAGAAGGGAATGCTGAACGACAGATCGAGCACCGAATCGTAAGACGACAGGTCGTCGGCCCAGAGGAACACTTTCTGCCGCAGTTCAATGGCATTGGGAAAGAAATTGAACATGGCCAGCAATACCGGCAACTGCAACAGCACGGGGATGCAGCCCAAAAGCGGGTTTACGCCAAACTGCTGGTAGAGTTTCATTTGTTCTTGTTGAACGGCCTGCATGTCATCGCCATGCTTGAGTTTGATGGCATCAATCTCGGGCTTGAGCACCCGGGTCTTGGCCATGGACATGTACGAACGGTAAACGAGCGGGAACAGGAATGTTTTGACCACCAGCACCAACAGAAAAATGATGATTCCGTAGTTGGTTGATACTTTTTCCAACAATTCAAAAATGGGGATGATCAGATAACGGTTCACCACGTTGAACACCGCCCAACCAAGGTAAACATTTTTTTCAAAACCGGGGGCCACCAGTTCGGCAATGCGGAAATCATTGGGACCGTAATAAAACCGGATGCGCTGGCGATCATCGTTGAGGTCGGCCACCGCCACTTCCAAGCTCATTTCCAGTTGCTTCACCACCGGCGACCCCTCTGGCTCAGGTTGGGTAGCGGCGCGCACATTGGTAAATGTGCCGTCGGTAATGATGGCCGTGTTAAAAAACTTCTGCTTGTGGGCCACCCATTTGGCTGGGAAATCGGCCTTGAGCACTTCGGGATCTTGGGATGTCTCTGAGATTGACTCCAGTTCATCATTGTTTTGAAACACATTGACGGTGGTTGAAGCGCGGAGCGTAGGCATGTCCTTCTCCTGCTTTTTCACCAGATCGGTCCAAACAAAGGTGGCCTGCTTGGTTTTCAGTTCAGCCCCGAGGCTGGACAGGTCAGCGCGGTAGCCCAACACAAAACCGGTTTTGGGCAGGGTGTAGCGTTGCTCAATAAAAGTGGCCGAATCCAGATTGATGCGGAAAGTGACCGTGCTATCCGAAGTTTGGGTGGCTTGATAATAGAAACTGTGCAGATCCAACGGGCCTTGGTTAGTCTGGATGGTGAGCGAGGTTTTGCTGCTCTGCTCATCGATCAGCACCAGTGGTTTTTTTTCAAAGGTGACGTAATTTTTTAGGAGCACGCGCGTCACTCGGCCACCTTGGGTGGAGAGGACGATTTTTACATCCGCGTTTTCCAATGTCAGATCTTTGGCTTCGCCCTTGGCCGCGGCGGCAAACTTGCCCAAACGCTGTTTTACCACCGAATCGGGCAGGTTGGCCAGTACATTGGCTTCTTGGATCTTGGCCTCGGTTTTGGTCGGGGCGGTGGTAGGGCTGGCCTTAGGATCCGGCTTGGGCGGCTCAGGCGAGAACCACACCAAATAAGCCATCAGCATCAATGAAATCAGCACTATGCCTGCAACTTGGTTTTTGTCCATTCTTATTTGCTTGATTTTTTCTGTAATTTAATCTTTTCCAATCATTTGTCCATCTTTTCAACCGTGGGCCAGCCCTCCTATTTATCGCTGACCGACTCGCGGCGCTCTTTTGCCCGTTGGTGTTTTAGGGCTTCCTTCACGAAGCGCACAAACAGCGGGTGCGGGTTGACGACCGTACTCTTCAATTCGGGGTGGAACTGCACGCCCAGAAAATAAGGGTGGCCTTGCAGTTCCATGATCTCGACGAGCCCCGATTTGGGGTTGATACCAGTGGCCCGGAAGCCAGCTTTGGTAAATTGCGGTAAAAAATCATTGTTAAACTCGTAGCGGTGGCGGTGGCGCTCGCTAATGTGCAGCTTTTTGTAGCTGGCATAAGCCAGAGAGTCTTTCTCCAGATCGCAAGGGTAAGCACCCAGCCGCATGGTGCCGCCCATCTGGGTGATGCTTTTCTGATCTTCCATCAGGCTCACTACGGGGTTCGGGGTGTCGGGGTTCATCTCGCTTGAGTGTGCATCGGCAATGCCCAGTACGTTGCGGGCAAATTCGATGATGGCCATTTGCAGGCCCAGGCAAATCCCAAAGAAAGGGATCTGGCGCTCGCGGGCCAGCCGCACCGCATTGATTTTGCCGGGCACGCCCCGCTCGCCGAAACCGGGGGCCACCAGTATCCCGTCCAGATCGGCCAGTTGTTCCTCCACTTGCTCGGGAGTGAGCAAGGACTCCGCCTTGATCCAGTGCAAATTCACCTTGCACTCGTTGACTGCCCCCGCATGGATAAACGACTCTGAAATGGATTTATAAGCGTCCTTTAACTCCACGTATTTGCCCACCAGCCCGATGTTGATATCGTTGGTGGGGTTTTTCAATTTGCCCAAGAACACTTTCCAAGACTCGATGTCGGGTTCTTTTTGGTTGCGGAGGCGCAATTTGTCAATCACAATCTCATCCAGCCGTTCCTTGCGCATGAGCAGGGGCACATCATAAATGGTTTCAGCATCAATGGCCTCGATCACGGCGTTCAGGTCCACGTTGCAAAACAGGGCTAGTTTGCGCCGGATGTCCATGGGCAGGTGGTGCTCGGTACGGCAAGCCAAAATATCGGGCTGGATCCCCGCTTCCAGGAGGCTTTTGACCGAGTGCTGGGTGGGTTTGGTCTTTAGTTCGCCCGCCGCCTTTAAGTAGGGCACCAGTGTAAGGTGGATCACGATCGCATTGGACGACCCCACCTCCCAGCGGGCCTGGCGCACCGCCTCAATGAAGGGCAGCGACTCAATATCGCCCACACAACCGCCAATCTCGGTGATCACGATGTCAAATTTGCCAGTTTCGCCCAACAAGAAAATGTGGCGCTTGATCTCATCGGTGATATGGGGAACCACCTGCACCGTTTTGCCCAAATAAGCCCCCTCGCGTTCTTTGGTGATCACGTTGTTGTAGATCCGGCCGGTGGTAATGTTGTTGGCCCGCGAAGTGGGTATGTTCAAGAAACGTTCGTAGTGCCCCAAATCCAAGTCAGTTTCGGCCCCATCGTCGGTGACGTAACACTCCCCGTGTTCATAGGGATTGAGCGTGCCGGGATCGATGTTGATGTAAGGATCAAATTTTTGGATGGTGACAGAAAAACCCCTCGCCTGCAACAGCTTGGCCAAGGAAGCGGCAATGATCCCTTTTCCTAGGGAGGAAGTCACTCCGCCGGTGACAAATACATATTTGGTAGCCATGTGGTGCGTGTGTGGACAATTTTTGGTGGCTTGTTGCTGGCTCTCTTATCCAACTCCGGCTAGCGCAAACCGGAGGTCTGTGCGTACATTGGCCAATACTGCCCACAAAAAATTCAGGCGCAAAGATAGGGCGAAATCGGGAAGGATGAATGGGGCGGCCAGGAATAATATTGTGCAGATGAGGGCTGGCCCAACAGGCTCGGCCATGATCCAGCAAAACCAGTTTTCCGCTGGCCTAGAGGGTAAACTATTGAAAATCAATTTATTAAATCAAATACAAATTCTTCAAATTGTTTTGTCCCCTTTCGATAAACAGTGATTGCTAGCTGGGCCCCCGCCCGGTCAAAATGCGTCAGGACTGGAAGAACGCTCGTTCCAGTTGGTTTGACCAAACTCCCAGAATGCTGGGCAAGACCCATTGGGCATTAAAACGGGCCGGGCGGGCACTGTCACAAAAAAGGGGGCACTTTTCCAAGACAGTGCCCCCTTTGGCCGTTATCTGCCCTTTATTTACTTGGTGTATTTTTTCATGAACTCAAAATTGGTTTTGATACAATCGATGATCGGTGGGCCGTCGGTGGCTTCCTGTTCCACGGTGTAATATTTAATACTGGTCTTTTTGGCCACCGCGAAAATCTCGTCCCAGTTCATGGTGCCTTCGCCCATGGTGGCACTTTCTTCTTTGGTCTTGTGCTTGTCCTTGACGTGCATCAGTTCAAAATGCTTGGGGTACTTGCTCAGCCAATCGGCGGCCTTGGCCTGGGCGATGGCCATGTTGCAGGTGTCCAATTGCTGGGTAACCAACGCGGGATCCAACGATTCCAGCATGATGGCATACAAGGCTTTGCCATTGTGCATGGTGCTGAACTCCTTGTGGTGGTTGTGGAAACCAAACTTGAGCCCCGCTTTTTTGCAATGTTCGCCGCACTTGTTCCAGGTTTCCATCACCTGTTTCACATCGTCGAGGTTTTCGTAGATAAAATCGGGCGACGGATTGATCAAGTATTTCTGGCCCAATATAACCGCATCATCAATCGCTTTCTTGTACTCGTCGGTAATGTCCTTGGTGGTGGCATCCCAGTGTTTTTTGCGGAAACCCACGTGCGAGGAAGGAATGCTCATGCCCAAGTCGTTCACTGCCTTGCGGAAATCGGCCACGGACATCCCATACGTTTTGCCCAGTGCGTAACTGGCCGGCTCCACTTCTTTGTAGCCAATGGCGGCGACTCTTTTCAAGGTGCCGAGGGCATCCTTTTGCATGTCCTGCCGGATAGAATAGAGCTGTATGCCCAAGTGCTTGATTTTGGTGGGCGAGGCCCAAGTGGGCAGGGCCACCAGCGACAGGGCCGCCACCGTTCCTTGCTGGAGGAAATGACGCCGGGAGATGGTAGGAGTTGTTTTCATATCAGTGTTGAACAATTGATGATTTGTACTGGGCCACCAAACTCCGAAACCGCAGTTTGATTTGGCCCACGGTCAAAAGTAAGCAAAAAATAGAAAGAACCCGAAAAATCCAGGCTTACACTTGCATTGATCAATTTCATGGCTAATTTTGCCGCTAAATTTCGGAGCCTAGAAAACTGAAAGCGTTCTGCACTGAAATTTAGCGTTTTGACCTTACAGGACTTTTTATAGACTTACAATGGCAAATATTGGTAAAATCACCCAGGTAATCGGCCCAGTAGTGGACGTGAGCTTCGAAGCTGCCGATGCTCGGTTGCCGAGGATTTTGGATGCACTGACTGTAACCAAAGAAAATGGGGCAGTAGTGGTATTGGAATGCCAACAACACCTTGGCGAAGATCGCGTTCGAACCATCGCAATGGATGGTACCGAGGGATTGACCCGGGGCATGGACGTGATCGACACGGGAAGCGCCATCCAAATGCCCATCGGCGAGGGCATCAAGGGCCGGCTGTTCAACGTGGTGGGGGAAGCCATCGATGGCATTCCCCAACCCGACCGGAGCAAGGGCCTGTCAATTCACCGGTCAGCACCCAAGTTCGAAGACCTTTCCACTTCTTCCGAAATCCTTTTTACTGGTATCAAAGTCATTGACTTGCTGGAGCCTTACGTAAAGGGTGGCAAGATCGGTTTGTTTGGTGGTGCTGGAGTAGGCAAAACCGTTTTGATCCAAGAATTGATCAACAACATCGCCAAAGCATATGCCGGTTTGTCGGTGTTTGCGGGAGTGGGCGAGCGTACCCGCGAGGGCAACGACTTGCTCCGCGAAATGATCGAGGCGGGCATTATCCGCTACGGCGAAGAATTTAAACATTCCATGGAAGAGGGCGGCTGGGATTTGAGCAAGGTTGACTTGGAAGAACTGAAAAAATCACAAGCTACTTTCGTGTTTGGGCAGATGAACGAGCCTCCTGGGGCCCGTGCCCGCGTAGCTCTTTCTGGTCTGACCGTGGCCGAATACTTCCGCGATGGCGAAGGTGACACTTCTGGCGTGGGGCGCGATATTCTTTTCTTTATTGACAATATCTTCCGTTTTACGCAAGCGGGATCAGAAGTATCCGCACTTTTGGGCCGGATGCCTTCTGCCGTAGGTTATCAGCCTACGCTGGCCACTGAAATGGGGGCCATGCAAGAGCGGATCACCTCCACCAAACGCGGGTCAATCACTTCGGTACAGGCCGTGTATGTACCTGCCGATGACTTGACCGACCCTGCCCCTGCCACTACTTTCTCGCACTTGGATGCCACCACGGTATTGAGCCGCAAGATTGCCGAATTGGGCATTTATCCAGCCGTGGACCCGTTGGATTCCACCTCACGGATTCTTACCCCTTCCATCGTGGGTGATGCCCATTACAACACCGCCCAGCGCGTGAAGGAAACGTTGCAGCGGTACAAAGAATTGCAGGACATCATTGCCATTCTCGGGATGGACGAACTCTCCGAAGAAGACAAACAAGTGGTTAACCGTGCCCGGCGCGTGCAGCGTTTCTTGTCCCAGCCTTTCTTCGTGGCTGAGCAGTTCACCGGTTTGAAGGGTGTGTTGGTTGACATCAAAGACTGTATCCGTGGGTTCAACATGATCCTCGACGGCGAGCTTGACCATTTGCCCGAAGCAGCCTTCAACTTGGTGGGTACGATCGAGGATGCCATTGCCAAAGGCGAGCGTTTGATGGCCGAAGCCAATAAATAACCAGTTTGGGCCAAGGCCCGAGCCAAGAAACCACGGACAGCGTGCCGTACTTCCTGCGTTTGGACCTCCCCCTTTAACCATCGACCGAGATGAAATTAGAAATCGTAACCCCCGATAAAAAAGTATTCCAAGGGCCCGCCTCCGGGGTGCAAGTGCCCGGAGTCGAAGGTTCGTTTGAGGTGCTGGAAAACCACGCCGCCCTGGTAAGTGCACTGGGCGAAGGCACGGTGCGCATCACTTCGGGCGGAAAATCCGAGTATTTTGATATTGATGGCGGAGTGATCGAGGTATTGAACAATACCATTGTTATTTTGGCTGAAACTGCAGTTCCATCCATCAAAATTGAGAATAAATAACGGATGAGCAATTTTCCCAAAACCCGGATGGTCCATTGGC
>JAYUVL010000401.1:0-7276 GCA_043754075.1 Cytophagales bacterium
GTTGAGGAATGCACCACCCGAAAGCGCATAGCCAAGTTTGCCCCGGATCCCGATCTTTACTTGGTGCTGCACCCCGACCGAGAGGAAATCGTAGTCCACCCCACCCATTCCCTTGCGGTAGTTGAGTTTGAATTCCGGCGATCCTTCGGTGATCTGGGTTTTGCGCCCGTTGCGCACCCGGTAGCGCAAGAAAGGCCGGTAGTTGATGCCCAGTCGCAAAATAGCGGCTCGGTGAGCTAGAAAACTAGTTTCAGGCACCTCGATGTTTTCGGGATTGTTGGAGGTAAACGCCCGATCCGGCCAATCGAACACCCGATAGTCGGCCAGGTTGTCCAGCGGTCGCCGCTGAGCCAGTTCAACCGAACCAGACAGACGCAGGGGATCGTTGAGTTGCTCGCTCCAGCGGATCCGGCCATAGTCGCGCTCATAGATTTTCATCCAGTTGCGTTCAAAAACCAGCGTGGTGAGCGTGTTGAGGAACATGGGGATGGGGTATTCCTCGCTCATTTGTTGAATATACCGCCCGCCGTCGATTTGCAAGCGGCCCTGCCGTTTGCGGTTGTAGAGCAGGTTGATATCGCCCTTGCCACTGAATGATTCGCGGGCTAGGGCATAGCGGCCCAGACCGGAGATCCGCAACTGTTCGCCCGACTTGAAATTAAAGGTTTGGATCATCCGCAAATTGGCCGCGAACCCCTCCACCGTGTTATAATTGAGTTCCTCAATGGGAGCCGCGATGCGGAAATTGGAACTTTTGCCGGTCTTGTAGCTCGCACCCGTAATCAAGTGCCACGGGCGGAACCCTTTGCTCACTTTGACTTTGCGTTCATCCCCGTTGGTGGAGTCGACAATGGTGGTAGCTTTTTTCACCGAGTCGACCTTGATCAGGCTGTCGCGTTCTTGGTAGCTTTTGAGCTCAAACTTGGCCAACGGGATGGGCCGGTTCTCGTTCCAGAAGGCCTCATCTTGTCCGCGCTTGCGGGCCAGCGAATCAATCGCGGTGGAGTCATTGCTGACCAGCTCGCTGGGCGGGGTTTCGCCTTTTTTGGTGCGTTGGCGCTCGGCAGCCAGTTGCTGTTTCTCCGACTCCTTCAACATCTTTTTCAAGTTCTTGCGGGTCAACTCTTTACCTTCGCCCAACGCTTTGTTCAGGTCTTCTTCGCCCTTGTTTTGTTTGTTCACTGAGGCGGCTTTTTCTTTTTCGATTTTCTCATCAATCAACTTGACCTGGGGGATAAAGTTGGGGTTCACTTTGAGTTTATAATTGCTCACCGAAGCCACGTAGCGAAACTCGCCCTCAAACCCCAAGTAGCTGCCCGTCACATTGATCTGGTGGTTGATCGGCATATAGACTTCGTCTTGCACGGGCGAGTAGGTTTGCTGCACCCCGATCTTGAACCCCAGTTTTTCAGTGTTGAGTTGCAGACTGTGGATGCACCATTTGTTTTCAATAATGTAGATAAATCCCTCCCATACATCGTCGCCCTTGGAGCGGGGCGTTACCCGGATCTTGTTCACTTCAAATCCTTGATCGCGGAAGACTGATTCTAGGTGGAATTTGTAGTAGGCAAAAGCACTGGGTGACAGCGGGGAGACGATATTGCCAATCTGGGGGTCATAAAAACTGGCCTCGATATAGTCCATCGGTGAGGCATTTTTTGGTTCCACTTCGCTACTGCGGAGCGAGATTACCTTCTTTATGTACTTGTTGGGCTGCTCAAAATGCAGATCGGTAATATTTTCGGTCAAGTAAGTTTTGCCCTCGATCACCCCTTCTTTCTCCAGTCTTTTGGCCACCAGCCACGGGATGTTCAGCACTCGGCCCGTGCCCTTGAGGTAGATTCGGGCATCATAGCTATCCACTTGGAGCTTGTGCACTTTGCTCATTGCAATGGCCTTGCGCATGATGGTATAGGCCGGGTCTTCGTTGCCTGCTTTCACTTCCACTTCCTTGAGCAGATAAGTTTGCGGCTCCAAGACGATGTCCAACGTCACAAATTCATTGCCCACCTGCACCGTTTTTTCGGTAGTCTTGTGCGATAAATATTGGAACACTACTTCATATTGGCCTGGGGGGAGCTTTAATTCATAGTAGGCTTCAATGTTGGCGGCCGTGCCGGCTTGGGAGCTTTTGATGTAGATAGTGGCCAAGGGCAGCGGATCGCCCAGCGCACTTGTGATCCGGCCCCTAATGCCGCCCGTTTGGGCAAACGCCCAATTTCCGATGCCCAATACAAGGCACATCCATAGAAATGTTTTTTGCATGACGATGATCATTGTTCGTTTCTATAAATGTGACTTGGGGGGGAAAGGTTGCGCACCGATCAAATTTTTTTGTAAAAAAAGGCAAAACTGGAAAAGGGTGCTTGGCCCGTAAATTGGCCAGCCACCAAAAACAGGGCGGCGGTCGGGTAAGTGTTTTGGTTCCATTTGACTGCCGATCAGCCAAGTGCAGCCGGAGTTCGGTTAATGGCGGAGCTGGGGGAAGTGCCTGCCCGCGTGACCGGAAGCCCCAAATGCTGGCGCTGTTGTGCCTCACCAAGCAAAATCTGGGCAAACAGTAGTACTTTAGGGTGCTGTACCAACCCTAACAAACACGATGACTGCTCATCAATACTTGGCTTTGCTGCGAGGAATCAATGTAGGGGGCAACAACCTCATCAAAATGGCTGATTTGAAAACCCTTTTCCTCGATCTGGGCTTTGCCGGAGTGGGAACTTATATCCAAAGTGGCAACGTGTGGTTCAGCAGCCCGGAAGCAGAGCCCGAGCGGCTGATCGACCAGATTGAGGCGGCCCTTTCGGCCAAGTTCGACTACTGCTCGCGCATAGTGCTGGTGTCGCATGAGCAACTGCGCGGCGTCGTGGAGGATGCCCCGCCCGGTTATGGGGAGCAGCCCGAGGAGTACCGCTATGATGTCTGGTTTCTCAAAGCCCCGTTTTCGGTTGGAGAAGCCCTGCAAGGCCTAAAAATTCGGGAGGGCGTAGATCGGGTAATCGCCGGCCAAACGGTGCTCTACGGATCTCGTTTGATCAGTCAGGCGGGCCAGAGCTATCTGGCCAAGGTCATTTCACAGCCGATCTACCAAAAGATGACCATTCGGAATTGGAACACCACCACCAAGTTGCTGGCCCTGATGAATGCCCAAATCGCCACGTGAGCAGCGGGTGGAAGTTGGCCCAATAAAAACGGAGCGGTGGTTTCCGTCAAGAAACCCCCGCTCCGGGCGAAGTTTACTGTTGGGCAAAGTCGCGGACATTGCCCCTTTGCGGTTTAGCTGCTCAATGGCATTGCATTGGGATATTGCAAAATCATGTAAGCCACGGTAGCCTTGATCACATAGCCCACATCATATTTGGGTGGGGTCAGTTGTTGCACTAGCTGAGTGGGGGTGTAGCCGTGGCGGCTGTCGGAAAAGTTGGCCATCGCTCCTGATGCCTCAAAGCTCATGGTGCCTTTCCGGGTGTTATAAATTCCTTTTACGTAACTGCTGCCCGAGGGAATCCAACGGTAGCCTTCGTTGATGGATTGCAGGATTTTTACTTCTACCTCTCCAGAAGCAGACTGTTTGTCGGTCACGGTCAGCACCGAACTCATCACCAAGTTGGAGGCCCCTTTCGACACGGCTTTGATGTCCACGTCATATTTATTGTTGCCCCGAGCTTTAAATTCAAAGAAGTAGGTGATTTTGCCCCGTTCCACGGTACACTTACGGGTGTCACAGCTAAATGGCCGGCCCGGCTTGGGCGCACTGATTTCAGTGCCGCAATTGCAAGGTTCTGTGGTTTTTGGGGTGGTTCCATTGGTAAACAGGTTAAACAACGGAATCATTATCAGGCTCAAGATTTTCATAAACAAGGAGTGGGGGTTAACATTGAGCATGCTAGAGCAAATACTGTACTTAAAATCATTTTCCCGCTCGCGATACCCAAAGCGTCAGGCCCAATGTGTGTAAGGAAAGCGCCTCGTGTGTCATTTTTCGCAGGGGAAAGCTCCAATGAGGGCCCACTGCCCCCGCCCAGCGTTTGCCCAAACTCCGGTGATAAGTGAGGGCAATGTCACCCTGGGCCACCCAATCCAAACGATTGAACGGCTGATAAGTCCACTCATCGATAAAATAAATTTGTCGGCCCGGGGCAAATGTGTTCACCTGATTGGCAGGTTGGCTATTAAACACTGGTTGGGGGCTGTCATAGCGGTATTTTTCCCGAGCATAGGTGAAGTTGCGCAAACCAACTGCCAAGCTGAGCGAGTGTGGGCCGCGCTGCCAAAACTCCCACCGGATCCCCACCGGCAAGGCGATGGCAACAATATTGGCCTGAAAACCGGGGGGGTTATCGAAATTATTGGAGTTCGGCACATTAGGCAGCCCTTTGGTCGCAAAAGGAGCCTTGTACGCGAAAAAGCCCACTCCGCCACCGATCCAGAACTTGCCACTCACGCGCCGCTCGATCCACAAAGTTTGTTCAGTGCTCACCCACTGCCCAGTGCGCTCCCCGATCCGTCCAAGGTTGATCATGGGGGACACTGACAGGGCAATCCGCCAGTTTGACAGTTGGTCGGTTGGTAGTGTTGGCAGCTCGGCAATGGGAGTGGCCGCCATAACGGGTGGCGTTAAAGTATCGGGCAGTGCAAGCAGCTTCAGGGGCAAAAGCGGCAGCAAGACCGTTTTGTCGCGGGCCATGGCTAAATTTAAGTACTCCACCGCTTGCGTTTTGCCGGTCATTGGTGGCAAGGTGCCATTGGCCAGTTTTTGCACCGATGCAAGGCCAGTATTTTTGTTGGTTATATCATCCTTTTGTAATGGCAAGGTACCATTGGCCAGTTTTTGCGTTGCGGGTGACCGAGCATCCCGGATGCTTTTGGCCGGGAGCGGGAGCTGTTTCAGGGAACTCCCGGGCCCGTTGCGTCCCCGGGAGGGCTCGGCTACTAGCTGATCGGGATTTGCACCGGACCGGCTTTTATCCAGTTGATCGGGGATCGATTCAGCCCGTAGCATATTTCCACCGTCGGTGATCCGTTGGCCCGATTCGGCAGTTTGGGGTGACAACCGGCCCCAGGGTGAACTTTTGGGAATTTTAGCAGTGGCCAAGGCATGGTTTGAACGGCCCGAAACGGCGCGATCCATCCACCACCCACCACCCACCAGCCCCAGCAGTGCCATGGACAACACCGTGTAGCGCATGGGCAACCAGTACCACCAGCGTCGGTACAGGGGCATGGCCGCAATCAACCGCTCGCGCATCGCTGCCCAGTCGGCGGGTTGGAAAGCAACGGTCTGCTCTTCCAGTTCGTGCCGAAACTTGTCGGTCATTTTTTGGTCCTTGTCCTTGTCAAATTTGCTCATAACTCCGTGCTCCGAATTTTGCCCCGATCATTTCCCGCAATTTCTTTTTGGCCCGTGACAGGTTTGATTTCGAGGTGCCGACCGGGATGCCCAGCATTTCCCCAATTTCCTCGTGGTTAAAACCTTCAATTTCGTATAAGTTGAACGCCAGCCGGTGGGCCTCGGGTAAGGCTTGCACCATTTGCATGATTTCGCTGGCCGTCAATTGGTCAATTGCATCGGCCTCGTACTCTTCTGTACGAGCATCTTCCAAACCATCGGTGAGTATGAGTTTTTGGTTGCGGCGGTAGTGATCAATGGCCGTGTTCACCACTATACGGCGCAGCCACGCTTTGAACGAGCGTTTTGGATCATATTGGTCAATTTTGCTGAAGACTTTCAGAAAACTATCGTTCAAGATTTCGGCTGCTTCGTCCCGCGAGCCTGCATAACGCAAACAAATGGACATGGCATAGCCATAGTAATGCTTATAGAGCATTTCTTGCGCTTTGAGCTTGCCCTTCAGGCAGCCCTGCACCCATACTTGTTCTAGTTCTGACGTAACCAAGGCATTTCCGTTGTGGGTTTTTGGCAACTGCCCTCTTTTAGCAAGAAGCTGCCCAACTCCCTTACATTTACTTTCCGTAGTCAAGACGCAGACCTTGCCCCAAGGGATGCAACGTTTTAAAAAAAACTGGTGAGAATCTAGGTTTTGGGGGGCAAAGGTTGATTTTATGGAAGGATTTATATTCCTTCCCGTTAGATTTCAGGCCCTAGCCCATTGACCCACCAACATGGTAGTAGAATTTCCGGCGGATTATGCCGACCTTACCCTTCAATTAAAATCCCGCCACCTCAAAAAGGAGAAGCGAGTGGATATTTTTCTGCCACCAAATTTTCAAGCCGACACCGAATACAGCCTTCTGGTGATGAACGATGGGCAAGATGCGCCCGCGCTCCATTTGAAGGAAACCCTGCACCGCGCCCATGCCCACGGCAATGTGCGTCCCTTTATCTTGGCCGCTGCCCACGTGGACAAGGCCCGCCTCAATGAGTACGGCACGGCCGGCATCCCCGACTATGCCGGCCGGGGCAATTTGGCCGGGGCCTACACTTCTTTTGTGTTGCAGGAACTCCTCCCCCAGCTTCGCCAACGCTACCAGATCTCCCCGCTTGCGGCCGATAATGTGTTGGCCGGTTTTTCACTGGGGGGCTTGTCAGCTTTTGACATTACGTGGCAACATCCCAACGTGTTTGGCAAAGTGGGCGTGTTTTCTGGGGCATTCTGGTGGCGGCGACATTCCCAGAACGACGAACTGGCCATGACCGACCGGATCATGCACAGCGTAGTGCGGGGCAGTGCCAAAAAAGAAGGCCTGAAATTCTGGCTCGAAGCCGGCACCGACGACGAGCGCGAAGACCGCAACCACAACGGGATCATTGATGCCATTGAGGACACCCTCGATCTCATTGCCGAACTGGCCATGAAAGGCTATGACGTGCAGCGCGACGTTCGCTACATTGAGATCCAGGGCGGCCAGCACAACCAGCACACCTGGGGCCGCATCATGCCCGATTTCTTGGCTTGGGCTTTTGGCAATTGAGTGCTTGGCAAGGCTGCCAGACCAAACACGAACGGAAAAATGTTTGCGAAGAGCGGGGTTGATAGCACTGTCCTTGCCCTACGGTACAAAGTTTATAGAAAGCACAAAAGCCTAAATTAGCACATTAGCCCACCTTTTCGCAAACATAATGTTGGGCGTGGTTTTTACTTGCTTTTCTCGAAAGGCTCAAACCTTCTACCGTCATAATGAAAAGTTATTTAATCTCCTTTAATAAGCATTCCAAGTACATTAGATTTACCGTTTGTTCATTATCAGTATATTAACTATTTTTGGCTTCGAAACACAAGCTCAAAACAGAAGAAAATTTATGGCAAGTATTTTCTAT
>JAYUVL010000402.1:0-9148 GCA_043754075.1 Cytophagales bacterium
ATAGAAAATACTTGCCATAAATTTTCTTCTGTTTTGAGCTTGTGTTTCGAAGCCAAAAATAGTTAATATACTGATAATGAACAAACGGTAAATCTAATGGGTTTCTGGTCTCATGTCTCAATTATTTGTTTGGAATTGTTAATTTACACAAAACTTGCATTGGCGGAAAAATGCTTGGGAAAAACGGAATTAATAGCACTTTCCTTACCTCAAGTACAAAGTTTACAAAAAGGACAGAAGTCTAAATTACACGCATTAATTTACCTTTTTACAGGCATAATAGCTCAATTAATTTTTCCAAAGTTAAAAATCCCTTTTCAAACCGCCAAACTATCCGATGGATTTTTGTCAGCACTGGTTGTTTGGTCAAAGCTTTGCGCAAATAAATGAACGCGAAAACGGCAGAAAACCAAGGCGCATTGGCTAGGTAGCACTCAACCTGCTCATCATCCGCTGGTCGGTTGCCAACCGACCAAGTTTTATCGCCCGTTAATTGTTGTTAGCAATAGACAGTTTTATCCGCTTTGGGTTATCTTCGCGTTATTGGTCAACGGTAGGGAAGCCGCTGGTTTCGCCCTCAAATTGTCAGAGCCGTCAACGATGATCTTGCGCGCCCAGCATTGGTACATAAAATACAAGACCCGAACGGTTGGAATGGTTGTTTTCAGTTTGGGAATT
The DNA here is from genome assembly GCA_043754075.1 of Cytophagales bacterium. Taxonomy (GTDB): domain Bacteria; phylum Bacteroidota; class Bacteroidia; order Cytophagales; family Thermoflexibacteraceae; genus JALONO01. Next base: position 679 of record JAYUVL010000402.1, read on the forward strand.
GCCAGTAAGCACGACTAACCCATTCTTCGGTTCCTATGTCAGAGTTTGTCGATTTGATCACGGAAGCACTATTGGCATCGGCCAATCCCGATGTTGCCCAAGGTCAGCAAAAATACATGCGTGATAAATTTCCGTTCATGGGGGTCAAAATGCCAGCGCGGCGACGGGCCGTCCACCAAGTGATTGCCAAGGCCGGGATGCCGCCCGATGCAATGGCCACCGCGCAGCAACTCTGGGAAATGCCGGAGCGCGAATACCAGTATTGCGCCCTGGATTTATTGGTGGCCCACAGCAAAAAGAAGGAACAATGGGACAATTTGGCCATTTATGAAGGGTTGATCCAGCGCAAATCGTGGTGGGACACAGTGGACGGACTGGCACCGATAGTGGGCAACCATTTGGCCAAGTACCCCGAAAAGCGGGAAGCCCAAGTGCAGGATTGGCTCGGTAGTGGCCAACTCTGGCTGATCCGAACGGCCATCATTTTTCAACTCGGCTACAAAAAACAAACGGATGCCCCCCTGCTTTTTCGCACCATTTTGCAAGCCGCGCCCCACCCAGATTTCTTTGTCCGCAAAGCCATTGGGTGGGCCTTGCGCCAATACGCGAGAATTGACCCGGCCGCAGTAGGGTCTTTTGTGGTGCAACATGGCAGCCAACTGTCAAGCCTGAGCAAACGCGAAGCCCTGCGGCGGATGGAATAAGCCAACCGTTTAATTTTGGTACGTTTTTTTCACTAAAAAATAAAATTTTATTGCCCATGACCACGTTGGAACAAACCCGCGAGACCAAAAACCGCCGAATCGCTGCCATCATCACGGCAGTGTTTTGGGGAGCTGTATTTTTGTTTTGCCTTTTCACCATTGTCTGGTCGCCGCCCGATCCGCCCATTCCCCAGTACGGGATAGAGGTAAATTTTGGCGTCGATGAGGCTGGCGATGGCAACATCCAGAACCGAAACCCGGCCAACAACAACCAGCAATTGGAAGATGCCAAACCCAAGGATCAAGTGGCCGAAGAAACCAATCCCCACACCAAACCGGTCATTGATCCGATAAAACCCACCCCAGTGGACGAAAAACCGGTGGACGAAACCCCCAAAACGGAAGATGCCAACAGTCCAGATGTGCGCGACGAAAAGCCGGTGGTGGAAAAGAAACCCGCCCAAGAGCAAAAACCCAAAAGCGAAGGGAACGCCAGCAATCAAGGCACCGGCGATAACAACTCGGCCAACAACAACGGCAATGTGAAGGGGGCGACGGGCGACCAGGGCAAGCCCAATGGCGATCTCAACTCAGACGCACTGCTGGGCAGTGGTGGTGCTGGGGGCTCTTCGCTCTCGATGGAAGGCTGGCGCTGGGATGCCAAGCCGGTGGTAAACGATGCATCCAGCGAAGTGGGCAAACTCGTCTTTGAAGTCAAAATTGACAATGAAGGGGAGATTATTTCGGTCAAGTTGGTGTATCGCTCCCTAAGCCGCGAAGTAGCCAACAATTATGAGCAAGCCGTTTATGACCTCACTTTCAGCCCGTTGGCCAATAACACGAACCCTGCGGTCCAAACCACTGGGCGGATCACTTTCGTGATCACCGCCAAGTAAGGACTGATCTAGCTTGCCGAGGTCGTTAGGGACAAAACCGTGGGGACTGCTCTACTTTCGCTTTGGCTCAATTCGCTGGAGGCGAATATTTTCCACGGGATCGATCACAACGGGCACTTTTTCCACTCGCACCGAGCCCGGATCCAGGCCAAACCATTGGTCTTCTTTGTTGAGGAATTGCTTAATGAAGAAGTAGCTGTCCATGATAAATTTATCGCGAACCGGAAAAGCGTTTTCATAGGAGAGTACCCTTTCCAAGATGATAAATTGGAAATCGCCCGCAATGTTGTGCTCGCGCAGAGAAGCATAACGGCTGCGGATGTCAACTTCGCCACGTTTCACCATGTCCTCGATCACCATGCGAAAGAAATAATTAATTCGCTTCTCGACCCGGAAGCCCAATCGAAAAGTGACCCGGATAATGTCATTGGGCACAATTTCATTGATGCTGTACTCCATTGTATAGGGATCGTCGATGGTATCCACGTGGACAAACCAATAGATGTCCGCCCGCTTGGGGCTTTGCTCAAACAAGGAATACATCGTTTTTTTCTCGATCTCATCGGCTTGAGCAGCCCCGGTCATGTAAACCAAATGAGTAGAATATTTGGCCACCGACATGTCGCTGCTCAACTGTTTGATCGGCTCCACGTATCTGTCGAACTTCACATATTCGGTCATGGTGCGTTTGATTTTGCTCCCTTCGCGCCAGATGTACATCACCATTACCAATCCCCCTGCAATGACCAATGATACCCACCCACCGTGGGTAAATTTCATCAGGTTGGCCAGCAAGAAAGACCCCTCCAATGCCAAATAAGTGATCAGAAACAGGCCGATCCACCCCTTGGGCAAGCGTTGGCGATACAGGTAATTGCTCAGCAAAATGGTGGTCATGAGCATGGTGAGCGTAATGGCGAGGCCATAGGCAGCTTCCATATTGGCCGATTCCCGGAAGTAAAGCACCACGCCCACACAACCGGCCCAAAGCAAATAATTGACACTGGGCACATACAGCTGGCCCTTCATGTCGCTTGGGTAACGGATCTTCACTTTAGGCCAAAAGTTGAGGCCCACCGCTTCGCTGATCAGGGTGAAAGACCCAGTGATCAACGCTTGACTGGCAATAATGGCCGCTATAGTGGAAATGACAATGCCCGCGATCAGAAACCAATCCGGCATGATGGCATAGAAGGGGTTGCCCCCGGCAATTTGGGGGAGCTTGCCGCCCAAATGTTCCAGCAGCCACGCACCCTGCCCAAAATAGTTGAGCAGCAAACAAATTTTGACAAAGGCCCAACTGATCCGAATGTTGTGCCGCCCACAATGGCCCAAATCCGAATAAAGGGCTTCGGCCCCGGTGGTGCAAAGGAACACCGCCCCCAAAATCCAGAAACCACTTGGGTAATCAGTCAGCAGCAGATAGGCATGATGGGGGCTGAGGGCCACAAAAATGCCAGGCTCGTTGATGATCCACCCTACCCCCAAAATGGCCAGCATGGAAAACCAAACCAACATCAGGGGGCCAAATGCCCGGCCCACTACCGAAGTGCCGAAACTCTGGATCAAGAAAAGCCCCGAGATAATGGCGATTACTATGGGCACGGTGGGCAAATCTGGATAGATCAGCCGCAGGCCCTCAACGGCCGAAGCCACCGAAATGGGCGGGGTAATGATGCCGTCGGCCAGCAAGGTGGCACCACCCAGCATGGCCGGCACATAGAGCCACACTCCCCGCTTGCGCACCAGCGCATAAAGCGAGAAAATGCCCCCTTCCCCGTTGTTGTCCGCCCGAAGGGTGAGCACTACATACTTGAGCGTGGTTTGGAGGGTGAGCGTCCAAAACACACAGGACAATCCACCGTAGATCAGTTCGGTGCTGATGGGATTATCGCCGATGATTGCTTTAAAAACATAGAGCGGAGAAGTGCCGATGTCGCCATAGATAATGCCTAGTGTGACCAATAGCATTCCGGCCGAAACTTTGTGGCCATGCTGACCCTGTTGATTGCTCATGCCCTGACTGAGTAGTGATGTGCAAAAGTTGGAAAAGTTGGGGAGAAAACACCCAAATGCGACTTTTTTTGCGCAATCTTCAACTTTTTGCCGCCAGTTTTGTTCCATCTGAACAACTTTGTTCAGCCCACTATCTGTCAATGAACCCCATATTGCCCGTTGGCATAGACGCAATGGCGTTCTATGTGCCCCCCATTTACCTTGATCTCCAAACCCTGGCCCCTGCCCGCAATCTTGACTATGACAAGCTCAGCAAGGGGCTGGGAGTGCTCAAAATGGCCCTGCCAGATACTTGCGAAGACGCAGCGAGCTTGGCAGCCAATGCCGTTTGGAACCTGATCACCCGCTATGAGATCGATCCCCGCACCATTGGGCGCTTGTATGTGGGCACTGAGTCTGGGCTGGATGGCTCCAAACCCATTGCCACTTATGTATTGGAAATGCTCAATGCCCATTGGCAAAAAGAAAACCAACCGGCCAAACAATTTACCAACCGCTGCGATGCCCTTGACATGACCTTTGCCTGTATTGGCGGAGTGGACGCGCTGCAAAATACCCTCGACTGGGTGCACCGGGGCCAAGATCGCGTGGGGATTGTGGTTTGCACCGACTATGCCAAGTACGACAAGTTTTCGGGGGGAGAATACACCCAGGGCGCAGGTGCGGTGGCCATGTTGATCAAACAAAACCCTCGCCTGCTAGCCATCAGCGATGTGTGGGGGGTGTCCACCAAGAGCGAGCATGACTTTTTCAAGCCCGGTTACAGCGAAACCCCGGTGTTTGATGGCCAATTTTCCAATGCCTGCTATCAAACCCGCTTGGCCGATGCCTACACCGATTTCACCGAACAAGCAGTGGCCGCCGGGCTCTACGCCCCTGGCCAAATTCTTTCCGAGGCTTGGCACAGCCTCATTTTCCATTTGCCCTATGCTTTTCACGGCAAGCGGATGTTTCCCGAAATCTTCGTGGCTGAGCGCCAGCAAGACCCGGGCCGCGAGACCTTGGCCGCGCTGCTCCAACTGGAGCCAGGGGCGTTCAATCAGTTTTCTGCCGCTGATTTGGTAAAAACCGCTGCCAAAAGTGCTGCCTACGCCGATTTTGTGGCCAATAAAATCGCGGCTGGGCAACTGGCCTCGGCCCAAATTGGCAATATGTACACGGCGTCCATCTTTATGGGCTTGATGAGCTGCCTCGAGACCCACCATGCAAAGGGCCAAGATCTGACCCACCAAAAGATCGGACTTTGTGCCTACGGCAGTGGCTCCAAGTCCAAGGTGTTTGAAGCGGTCGTCCAGCCCGAATACCAACAAATAGTAGCCAAATTTGAGATTTTTGCAGCGCTGGCCCAGCGGCAGCCCATTGGTCTGGCCGACTACGAACAACTCCACGACAAAACCCTTGATCAACCTTTGGCCAGCCATGCCCATAGCTTCGTTTTGGCCAACATTGCCAGTGAGCCGGATACCTTGAAAGGCGCCAGGTTCTACCATCGCGCTTGAACAAAAGTCCTAGGGAAAGTTGGGATGGTCGGTGGGGTTTTGGAGTAAGTGGGAACCTGAGGGCGAGAAGCAAAACGGCGCCTCGGCAAAAAAGGCTCCTCCGTTTTTATGACGATTCAATCGCCAATTGGGCCAATGACGATAGCAGAATAGCCGGGGCAATTGACCGTTAAGTGCCCAGTTCAGCTCTTTCACGCTGCATGGTCACTACGGCAGCGCGGCCCACGCCCCCGATCGGCGGGTTGAACTTGCGCACGCTCACGCGCACGGAGGTCACGGTGGGGAAATCGGCAAAAACCCGCAGCAATATATTGTAGGCCAAGTGCTCGAGCAGTTTGGCCGGGCTGTTCATTTCATTCTTGACAATGTTGTAGAGCAGTTCATAGTTTACCGTCTGTTTCAGTTTGTCCAGCATGGCCGCCCCGGTAAAATCAGTGCCCACGGTAATGTCCACCCCAAAACGGTTGCCAATTTTTCGTTCTTCTGGATAAAAACCGTGATAGGCAAAAAACTCTAATCCTTCTAGCGAAATCGTATCTTGGAGCATAGAAAGTGCGGCTGGGTTTGCCGGGAATCAGTCAATTGGTGAATAATTTGCGGCAGTTGGGCACATGGGATCAAAGCGAATCGAAGAACGAGTCATACGCACCCTTGCTTTCTTTCCCAGTCACGACTTTTTCGGCCACCGGGCTAAAAGATTCATTCCGGGCGGCTGGTTTAGACAGTTGGCTACCTTGGTCAATGTCCTTCACTTCTTGCCGGACGGCTTCATTGACCTGGGCCATGGACTGGTTGGCTTTCTTTACCTCGTCCTCGTAAAATACCGTGCGCTTGTGGGCTTCCACTTGCTCAATCTTCACTACTGTGTCCTGAATGAAATTGCGCATTTCGTTGATCAGGGTGTCGCGCTGTTTTTCCAGCAGGCGGCAACTATAATCCATTTTGCGCATTTCTTCCCGCATCTCGTTAAAAGAGTGGTACACCTGTTGGTTGGCGTTGCGGATCAGGGTCTTGGCTTTCATCCGTGAATCTTCCAGCAGTTGGTTGGCCTTAATCTGGCTTTCATACACAATAAGTTCGGCTTCTTTCTTGGCGTTTTGCCGGGTAATGTGGTTGCTGTCCTGCAGGTCTTTCATCTGGCGCAGCAGGGTCGATTCTATCTCGCGCAAACGGTTCAGCTCTTGGGTATTGGCCGCCAGTTTGCCGTCCATCTCGTTGTTGCGCTGAAACAGGGTTTCCCACGCTTGGGAGAGTGCCTGCAAATAGGCATTCACGTCCTCCTTGTTATATCCGCCAAAGGTGACTTTCTCAAACTGCTTTTTCCGTATATCTAACGGAGTAACCTTCATAGGTTTTGATCGATTATATTATAGAGATTGACAAATCGTGGAAGAGGTTCCCAACGGCTAAGTTGGAACAAAAAATCGGGTTTTCCACTTTTCGAGGAAAATTAGCCAAAAAAACAGAATTCAGCAAACATCATGCAATTAATCTGCCCATTTTTTACCTTGGGCAGCCAAAAGGTTTACCATTCCCAGACGGCAAGGCTTCGATCGTCGGAGGCTGAGATGAGTTCCCGCGCCCCGGTCCAGTGCAGCTTGTTGACCGAAGTGCCGTGGCCGGCATACCGCGCCCGGTCGATCACTTTGCGAAGCTGCCGCCCGGTGGTGTCCCAGAGCTTGATCGATTTGTCTTTGCTGCACGTGGCAAACAGTTGGCCATCGGGCGAAAATGCAATGTCGTTGATGGTGTACATGTGGGCCACGATGTCGGCCAAGGGCCCGTAAGCAGCGCTGGCATCCCAGATTTTAAGGTGCGCATCGCGACTGCCACTGAACAAGTCGCCGCCGGGCGAGTAGGCCAGCGCAAAGATCGAGTTGGTGTGGGCCGCCCAGTCATATTTGACCCGCCCGCTGTCCAGATCCAGCACCCGGATGTGGGCATCGGAAAAGCCGCAGGCCAACTCGCGGCGCTGGGGGTGGATGGCCAAGCTCCGCAAACTTTGGCCTGAAAGCTGGAGGCGGGCCAAAGTAGTCAGTTGGTCTGCATCGAGCACGGTGAGCACGCCCTCCCCCGTGCCCACATAAATCCTGCCCTCAAAGTGCCGGAGGGCAAAAATGGCCGAGGCGGTGATCTTGGCCGAGCGGATGGCCTGTTGCCCGGCCAGATCGATCAGGTGCACCCCCTCAGTGTTTTGGCCGGCCACGAGCCGGTTTTGGTCCTCGATGTAGCACAGGGCATAGACCGAGTTGCCCACTTTGGCCAACAGCTTGCCCTCTTCGGGCCGATCCAGATCCCATTGCACCACCAGCCCGTCGCCCGCTGCCGAAAAAAATTGGCGCGGGTCGCCCGACTTTTCCAGGGCATAGACACAATCACGGTGGCCGGTCAAAGCCGATTTTTTCTGGACAGCTAGCAAAAAAGTAGGAATTGGTTTCGTTTTTAGGGGACCAAACAAGTAGCCAGCGCTTGCCTTTGTTCACATTTGGGGTGTCAAAACCTAAATAAGCGCACTGGATAAACTGGTACGGGGCTGGATTGTTGTCCTTTTTCCACCTAAAAAAATAAAAAAAAGCGTTGGTTTAACAATTTTAAGTAATATTAAAGGGCAATCAAGAATTGTCAAGGCTTAATCACACCCAAACTAAAGAAACGAACATGGAAATTCAAGAGAGAGTGAACCATTTGGCCATTACCGGCTATCAATTAAATTTAAGCTATTGCATCAGCCAAGGCTATGAAGTGTTCAAGCAAAACATCGGCGGTTTTGTGCTCTACACACTGGTCTATTTTGGTATGTCAATGGTACTGGGGTTTATTCCCTTAGTGGGGGGCTTGGGCGCGGCTGCGCTGGGTTCAGCCCTGAGTGCAGGAGTTTTCCTAGCTGCCAAAAAAGTAAAAAACGGTGAAACGGTGGAATTTGGTCAATTTTTTGACGGGTTCAAGCTTGGCGCACCCATTTTCTTGGTCGGCTTGATCTCTCAGCTCCTCACCATAGTCGGGTTCATCTGCCTGATTATCCCCGGTATTTACTTAGCGGTCTCTTATGCCTTCGCCGGTATGTTTGTCACTTTCCACGGCATGGATTTTTGGCCAGCCATGGAGGCCAGCCGCAAAGTGATTGGCAAGAACTGGTTCGGCATGTTTGGGTTCATGCTAGTGCTGTTCCTGATCAACGTGGGCGGGGTGATTGCGTTGGGCGTAGGGTTGCTGGTCACTGTCCCCATTACGTTCTGTGCCATCTATGTGGCGTTTGAGGAAGTGGTGGGCACGGGCGAAATAGCCGAAGAGGAATATTAAGCGGCGGGTGGCCGAAAAACCCGGTACTTTCATTTGGCGGGAGGGCCCCGTGGGA
>JAYUVL010000403.1:0-2530 GCA_043754075.1 Cytophagales bacterium
GCTCTTCCGATCTTCAGAACCCAACAGAATCACAATTTTTAGCAATCGCAATCTTACTCGCTTCACCTGCTGTTTCCAAGAGTCCGCCAGAGCCTGTAAAAGTCACTCACTTGGCCGTTCAATGTAAGAAAGCTGATTCCCAACTGGCATTCGTCAGGTCAGGTTTGTTCAAGTCTTCGTGATTTGAGGAAAGAAAAAGAGTTTGCTGGTTATTGTGCAACTTTATAGTGGAAAAAATATATTTTTGATGCTGTAAGCTTGATTCACTGCCGCAAAAAGTGAGACAAACACTACGAATCTCTACTGTAACAACAATATCATTTTTTAAATATTTAAATAACCACAATTTACGCATGACCTCGAAGACTACATTTATCCACCGCTTAGCCAGACAATTAGTGGGACTAGGCAAACTGGGCCGGGCCCAATGGGCCGCTATATGTTGCGGTCTACTGATCATGGGCACCCAGCCGCGTCCAGCGGCCGCACAGGCCCCCGCATGGGCCGATGTGAACGAGAGCACGATCGTGCCCTCGGGACAACGCTACATCTTCCCCAACAAGTACCGTACCTTGCAATTGGATGCCGACCAGTGGCGGGCAGCAGTGGGCCAAGCCCCGAAAGCTGATGCTTCGCAAGCTGGCCGGGCCGGTTCCATGGTGATGCTGCCCATGCCCGACGGTCGCTATGAACGCTTCCGCATCGTGGAGGACAGGCTGATGGACAACCAGCCGGCCAGTATCCGCACCTTTGCCGGACAGGGCATCGATGACCCAACGGCTACCCTCCGGATGGACTGGACAATGTGGGGCTTCCATGCCATGATTTTATCGGCCAACCATACCGTTTACATCGATCCCTATGCCCATGGTGATACCAGAAGCTACCTTTCCTATTTTAAGCACGACTTTACCAACGAGGCCAAAGCCCGTCAGCAAGCCAAATGCGAAGTGGGAAGTTTTGGCCAAGGCCGCCTGCCCCAGACCAATGTGGATCCAGCCCCTGCATTAGTGGGCGAACTGCCCACTGCGCTGCGGGCCAATGGCACTCAACTCCGCACTTACCGGATCGCGGTTTCGTGCACTGGCGAATATGCTAGCTTTCATGGTGGAACTGTGGCCGGGGCCCAAGCAGCCATTGCCACTTCCGTCAACCGGATCCGGGGGGTGTACGAAAAAGAAGTGGCCGTGAGCTTTACCCTACTCAACCAGCCGGGCCTTATTTTTACCGATGCGGCCACCGATCCCTTTACCAACAACAATGGAGTTACATTGCTGGGTGAGAACCAAACCTTGGTCGACGCAGTGGTTGGGAATGCCAACTACGATATTGGCCACGTGTTCAGCACGGGCGGCGGCGGGATTGCCGGCCTTGGCGTAGTCTGCGTTACTGGCCAAAAGGCACGCGGGGTTACCGGATCGCCGGCACCAATCAACGACCCTTTTGACATTGACTATGTGGCCCACGAAGTAGGCCACCAGTATGCCGGCAACCACACTTTTAACGGCAGCAGTGGTAGCTGCGCAGGGGGGAACCGCAGCGCGTTGAATGCGTATGAACCAGGCAGTGGCACTACTATCATGGCTTATGCCGGTATTTGTGCCCCCCAAAATACCCAGCCCAATAGCGATGCCTACTTCCACGTCAGGAGCTATGACGAGATCTTGAACTTTACCCTTACCGGGTCAGGTAACAACTGCCCAGTGGTGACCTCTACTGGCAATACCCCGCCTACCGTCACTGTACCTGCCGGCGGGTTTGCCATCCCCCTCGGAACCCCATTTGTTTTGACCGGATCGGGCAGCGACGCCAACGGAGACCCCATTACCTATTGCTGGGAACAGTTTGACCTAGGCCCGGCCGGTGCCCCCAATAGCCCGGTGGGCAATGCCCCCATTTTCCGTTCCTTTAATCCGACGACCAGTTCCAGCCGAATTTTTCCCAGGATTCAGGACATTATCAACAACACCCAAACGCTGGGAGAAATATTGCCTTCCTACGCCCGCGACCTCAACTTTCGCTTAATTGTGCGGGACAACCGCGCTGGCGGTGGTGGGGTGAACTATGCCGCCATCGGTTTTACCGTTACGGATCAGGCTGGCCCGTTCATAGTGTCAGCACCCAATACCGCAGTCTCTTGGCCCATCAACTCTACCCAAAGTGTTACGTGGGATGTGGCCAATACCAATGGTGCCCCAGTCAACTGCGCCAATGTGCGGATTTTGCTTTCCACCGACGGGGGGTTGACTTATCCCACTGTCCTGATTGCCAGCACTTCCAATGACGGTACAGAATCGGTAACTGTCCCCAACGTGGGCCTCTCCACTACAGCCAGAGTGCGTGTAGAAGCGGTCGACAACATTTTCTTTGATATTTCCAACACCAACTTTTCCATTACGGCGGCTTTGCCGGTACCGACGATCAGCAGTTTCACTCCCACTTCAGGGCCAGAAGGTACGGTGGTCGTCATCACGGGCACCAACCTCACTGGGGCCACTGGGGTGAGTTTCAACAATGTTAATGCAGTGAC
>JAYUVL010000404.1:0-4442 GCA_043754075.1 Cytophagales bacterium
AGCCAATTAAAAATATGCCTCAGGTCGTCAATGCCTTTCCAAGTCGCAGTGTCAAATTGCCCTATGCCCCAATCCCCGAAAATGCCATCAAATTGGCAGAAAATTTTCGTGAAATAGTCAATCCTGCACTCAATTACACCCCCGAAAGCCTTGCTTTTGTCGAGGTATTTATTGAACAGTGCCGCGCATCGGGCAAAACGGTGAATGATTACGCCGAAACTTTGTTCTGCGCGGGCTGTTATTTTGGCCAAGTGGTGGCCCGCAACTTGGCAGGTAAATGGTTATTGGCTGAGCAAGTGCTGGGGGGAATCCCGTCGGGCACGGTCATCATGCCCATCGTACTGGTCATCAAGGTCAATCAGTTAGTCGATCCCATAGCCCGGGCTTATCAGCGCTTCACCAATGGCGAAATTGACAGTTTGATCGATTTATATGAACACTTGGCCACAAGTAAGTAACCTCATTAGCCAGCCTACAAGACCTAGACGTGCAAGTTTTTTGGGACAGGTTTACGACCTTAAATCCTTGAAAATCAAGCTTATAATTCCCTTAATCGGGCGACAGACTGAGGCTGTGTGCTTTATGCAAGTAGTGCGCGTGTTCCTTGACGCCGGGCGTCCATCAAGCGTCGCTGACAAAAGGCCCATTCTTTCCGCTAATCTTGAATAGCAGTAAAATCAGAGGCCAACCAACCAAAAAGCGGCAACTCATTTGCTGCCGCTTTTTGGTTAATCAAAGGGGTGACAGGCTTGTTATATATCAAACTTAATGCCTTGCGCCAGTGGCAAATGAGTGCCATAGTTGATTGTATTGGTTTGGCGTCGCATGTAGGCTTTCCACGCATCAGAACCAGACTCACGGCCTCCCCCAGTTTCCTTCTCGCCCCCGAACGCCCCCCCAATCTCCGCCCCGGAAGTCCCAATATTGACATTGGCGATGCCACAATCGGATCCCCAAGCAGCCAAAAAGTTTTCGGCCTCGAGCAAATGATTGGTAAAAATGGAAGAGGACAACCCTTGGCGAACCCCGTTTTGCAGATCGATGGCCTTGGCGACATCTCCATGATATTTGATCAGATACAAAATCGGGGCAAAGGTTTCTTCTTGCACCATTTTGAAGTGGTTTTGGGCTTCTACAATGGCCGGGGCCACATAGTTACTGGTGCTGGTGACACTGGGCAGCACGTTACCCCCTACCAATAACCGGCCGCCCTCGGCTTTCACGGCCGCCAAGGCATTGACAAAATTTTGCACAGCGTCTTGATCGATCAATGGGCCCACCAAATTGCCAGCCTTGAGCGGATTGCCAATGGGCAAACGGCGATAAATTTGCACTAATCGTTCTTTTACATCGTCATACACATCGGCGTGGACGATCAAACGGCGGGTGGAAGTGCAGCGCTGGCCGCAAGTGCCCACCGCCCCGAATACCACCGCCCGAATGGCCATGTCCAAATTGGCATATTCGGTGATGATGATCGCATTGTTACCGCCCAGTTCCAAAATGCTTTTGCCCAAACGGCCCGCCACGGCCTGCGCAACTTTTTTGCCCATCCGGGTAGAGCCGGTGGCTGAAACGAGGGGTACCCGGGGATCGTTGGAAAGCAGTTCGCCCACTTGTGGGCCGCCAATGATCAAACTAAATATGCCTTCTGGCAGGTCGTTTTCCTTTAATACCTCGGCCGTAATGTGTTGGCAGGCAATGGCCGTGAGCGGTGTTTTTTCGGAAGGTTTCCAAATGCAAACATCACCACACACAGCGGCCAGCATGGCGTTCCATGACCACACGGCCACCGGGAAATTAAAAGCCGAGATGATCCCCACAATGCCCAGCGGATGATATTGTTCGTACATCCGGTGGTCGGGCCGTTCCGAGTGCATGGTCAAACCGTGCAGTTGGCGCGACAACCCAACGGCGAAGTCGCAGATGTCAATCATTTCTTGCACTTCCCCCAATCCTTCTTGGAGGATTTTGCCCATTTCCCACGTAACCAATTGGCCAAGTTCAGTCTTGTACTTGCGCAAGCGCTCGCCGATCTGGCGCACGACCTCACCGCGCTTGGGCGCAGGGACTCTTTGCCAAACTTGAAAAGCGGCTTGGGCACTGCTCACCACCGATTCGTAATCCTCCTGACTGGCCAGCTTGACTGATGCCAACAGGCTCCCATCCACTGGAGAGTAAATTTCGCGGGTTAGGGCCCCGGGCCGCCCGCCCCAGTGCTGGCCAGTGCTAAAAGCCGGATTCAGGGGCTTAATCCCCAAACTTTTCAACAACGCCTCTAATTCTACATTCTGGGTTGCAACGGTGGTTTCCATGAAATATGTGTGCTGTTTTGCGGTTAAGCAATGGATAATGAATAGGTTATAAAAAAACGAAATAAACTGACACTGCTAGTGCCAGTTTTACCCCGACCGGGAACAAGCATCTGGCGCCCTCATCGCCTGAACGGCCCAAATAAAGCGCTGCATCGTTTACCAGTCGGGTTTGCCCTTGTCGGGCCGCTTGGTGGTCTTACGTTGGAGTTGCTGGAGGTACTGTGCCTCGTTGTTTTTCATGGCATCCAAAATCATTTTGGCCTGTTGCTCGGTCATGTTCATTTTTTGGAGCCGTTGGCTGCGCTTTTCCGTAGCCTCTTTGTTCTCCTTTTTGGCCTTGTCCTCCTCCTTTTCGTCCTGTTCTTCGCCTTCTTTCTTCTGGCCGTCCTTCTGTTGGTCTTTCTCCTTTTGCTGTTTTTCGGCCTTTTGGTCTTTGTCGGGCTGGGACTCCTTTTGCTGCTGGTCTTTGTTTTCTTGATCCTTCTTCTCTTGGTCTTTTTTCTGCTGATCCTGGTTTTGTTGGTTCTGCTGCTGCTTATCTTGCTGGTTCTGTTGCTGTTGCTGCTGCTGGCGCTGCTGTTCCAGTAATTTTTTCACAATTTCAAAATTGGTGCGGGCCTCGTGGTTGGCGGGCTGATCGCGCAGGGCCTGTTTGAAATGCTTGAGCGACTGCTCATAATCCTTGTTCTTGGCCGATATCATCCCCAATTGCTGACTGGAAATGGAGCGGATGTCATCATTCTTTGATTTGAGCAAGGAATTGTACAAGGCGGTGGCGGCGGTATCTTTGACGTTGTAGCAAGCGTGGGCATAGTTGAGCAGTACTTGCTCCTCGTTGACCTTGAGCTCTTCCACCAAATACTTATACCGCTTTACTGCCACGGCGAAGTGGCCATTCTTGAAAGCGGCGGCAGCTTCTTCCTTGGCTTTATTGACTTGGGCGATGTCGCCGATATCGATCCACGTGGCCGCAAAAACAACCAATAAACAACTTAGCAACTTCATAGGAATTTGTTTAAATGATTTGCTTTTTCGCTAGACTTCCTGTTGGCAAATGCCTCTTTTGATCTTTCTTCAAACTTAAAACCAATCGGGAACTTTCGCCCGAAGTCTTTTCAAACTGGCACTAAATTATACACTTGCGCACAGAACGCCAAGCCAACCAATGTTAATCCCGCTACAAGCCCCACCAAATTGGACAAGATCCCCTTTGGTGGGGCGGCAACGTTTCGGGCCGCCATTTTCAGGAATTAAAATACGGTGGGCCCGTGCTTTGGGTCCGGGATCTTGGGCATCAGCCGGCCCAATCTGGCCCAAGGCTTTGGAACCTGATTGGGCCGGGTAGGATATGACAGACCGGGCTCAGTGAAAAAATGGTGAAACCGAGTGCCGCCTAATCGTTGGAGAACTGGTTTTCCATCAATTTCTCCTTGAATTTTGACCCAAAAGTATAGGCAAAAGTGAGCAGTACCGCCCTCGTGTCCACTTTGACAACACGGCTAAAGTCAAAACTGGACGTGTTCCAAACAAAACCATTTTGCTGGGTATTGAAAACATCGGTAACAATAAGGCCCAAACGGCCTTTTTCTTGCCAAATTTTTTGCTGAAAAGCCAAGTCTACGTTATAAACTGCAATCCGGGTGCCTTGAATGGTGGCCGTCGGGGAATTATAAACGCCGATGATTTGCAGCTTCGCCCCCTTCCAACAAGCCAAGTCATTGATCCATTTGGCGTTCCAGCTCAAAACTTGGTTGACTACTTCGGTTTGAATATTGCCAGCCTCAATTTTTTGCTCGAAGAGCGACACGCTAAAGTTACCGTTCCAAAATGGCCCCGGCTGGTAAGCAAAGATTGTTTCAATGCCGTAGGTTTGCGAATTGCCCACATTCTCCGGCTTGGTGAAGAGCACACCATTGGGCTGCAAGACGGTGAAGGGCAAGATGGTATTAGTGCCATTCCGATAAAAAAGCTTGCCAACTACGGATACTTTGCGAAAATCTTGGACATATCCCAATTCCATCGTGTGCACCAGTTCGGGCTGGAGCCCAGGGTTGCCGCTGCGCTGCGTGAGCGAATCGGTGATATCGGTAAATGGGTTCAGTTGGCCGAGACCGGGCCGGTTGATGC
>JAYUVL010000405.1:0-8217 GCA_043754075.1 Cytophagales bacterium
CAAATAATGGGGATCAATAGAATGGGCAGTCCTTCTCACAAAACGCCGGTTATCGGCTCTTGACTCTCCATTTTCCTCTAAGTTACTTTTGCAAAACCGCCCCCGCCTGACAGCTGTGTCCTTCACAACATGGATAAATGCCTATCTATCCATAAAAAGGGGTTCCCAACTTTGCGTCGGGAACCCCTTGGTTCTTCGCTGGCTGGCAGCGCTATTCCTTGCTCACTTTTAACGTTGCTCCGGCTTGGATGTCATCGCTTTCTTTCAACCCGTTCCACATCCGCAGTTGTTTGAGCGTTACTTTATAGTCCCGCGCAATTTTGCTCAACGTCTCCCCGCGACTAACGGTATGGGTCTTAGCCCCTTTCTTGACCGCTACTGGGTCAGCCTTTTTCTCGGGCTGCTTTTTTTCAACCGGCTTCACATTCGGGTTGGCCGATTCGGCAATCACTCCTTTGTTGACCACTGGCTTGGGATGCAAGGCGGCTTCTTTCTGGGCGGCAGCCGCGCTCACTATCAGTTTGGTGCCTGGGGCCAGATCAATTTTGCCGGTGGGAATGTGGTTCCACTTTTTGAGGTCCAGTACGGTTATGCTGTGGTTGGACGACACCCCATAGATATTATCGCCGGCTTGGGCAGTGTAATACCCTTCTTCCGCTTGCGCCGGGGCGGCACTTTGGTTGAGCATCCCCGTTTGGGATCCATTGTCGATGGGCAAGTCGGTGCCAGTGCCCCCACTTTCGGTCAAAGGCTCAGTTTGGGGCACTGCGCCCGTTTCGCTCACCTTGAGCTTGGTACCCACGGGCAGGTCAATCACGCCTGGGGCCAAATTGTTCCAGCGCTTGAGGTCGGTCACTTTTATCTTGAAACCACTGGACACTTTGTAGATATTGTCGCCGGGTTTTGAAACATACACTGCTTCGGTGACGGGATCGATCGGAGCGGTTTTACCGTTGACAATAAGGGGAGTGCCCGGTTGTAGGTCGATGACCCCGTAGTCGATCCCGTTCCATTTTTTCAGGTCCGTCACGGGGATCCCAAATTGTTTGGCCACTCCGTACACGTTGTCCCCGGCCTTGGTCACATAATAGCCTTCCGCTGTTCCTTGGCCAGCTTGATTCAAGTTGCCAGTGGCCTCGGTGGGGGGCTCTTTGATGTAAATAGTTTGGCCTGAATTTAACTTGCTCTCTGAGTTCATCCCGTTCCAGGCATACAGATCACGCACATGCACACCGTAGGTACGGGCTATGCCAAACAGCGTCTCGGTGGGTTGCACGATGTGGCTGGTAGCGTTTATATCTACGGGCGTACCTTGGATTCCTTGGCCTGCCGTTCCGATCGTCGGGTCGGAGATTCCCATCCCTTGGTTGTTTACCCCAATGTTCAGCGTGGTCCCAGCCCCTTGATTGCCCATGACGGCATTGTTGGTGGCGGCATTGTTGGTGGCGGGCAAGGCCGGATCGTGCAACAGCAAGGTGGAACCGGGCTGCACTTTGGTATCAAAAGCCAATTTGTTCCAATGTAGGACATCGGCAGGGTTGAGGTTATATTTTTGGGCAATGCTGTAAGGGCTTTCGCCAAAATTGACCATGTGATCGGCGGGTACTGACACCGCCCCAGCATTGTTCACCACCCCGTTGGCCCCCGTATTGTTGGCGGGGGTGTTACCAAACACGCCACCACCTGGGTTGGGGTTGTTTTGGGGCAGGGCATTGCCCATCGTTGCTCCCGAGTTTACTTTGGTCGGATCGGCCACATACACCACTTTCATGTCGGCCGGGAAGGCACTGGCATCGGCGGGCAGGTTGTTCCAGCGCAGCACATCTTCAGGTGCCACTCCATATTTAGTAGCCACCATGTAAGGACTATCGCCAAAGGACAGGCTGTAGGTTCCGGTACCACCCACCACCGGCTGGTTGGACATTCCGGTGTTGGCCACGGCGGGCAAGTTGCCACCGATCGGGTTGGCATTGATCACCCCTAGTTGGTTATTGCCAGTCTGGTTGTTTTGGTTGATCGCCACCCCGTTGTTCATTCCATTGGCGGGCTGGTTGAGCATGGATGCTTTGCCGATTTTCAATTTCTGGTTGAGGCTCAGCATATCATTGGGCAAATTGTTGATCGTTTTCAGATCGCCAACGGTCACGCCGTACTTTTTAGCCACGGCCGACAGTGTTTCACCCTTTTTCACCACGTGGGTCTGGAATTGGGGTACTTGCCCAGCCGCATTGAGCACTTGCGCCGTTCCGCTCAGGGCCAGTTCTTGGTTGACGCGCAGCGGGGTTGTGGTGGAAAGTCCGTTCCAAGTCATCAGTTCAGGAACGGTCACATTGTATTTCTTGGCTATTTTTGACAAGTTTTCCCCTGGCTGCACCACATGTTTGGCCCCCTCCAGCGTGGAGGTCATCATGCCCGAGTTTTTGCCCTGAATGTCGAGCCCTTCATTGTTGAGCACGGGCAGTTCATTGTTGGGCCAGTTTTGGCCATTGGTCACCGGAGTGCCCTGTCCATTGGTATTGGGCAAAGGATTGCTGGCCACTGCCGGATCGCCTTTGATCCGAATCAGATCGCCCGGCTCCACGTTGAACCCCACCAAATTGTTCCAACGCACCAAGTCACTGGGCAGCACGCCAAACTTTTGGGAAATGGTGTAAATCGTTTCCCCGGGCTGCACTGCATGAAAAGGTTGTTCGTTGGTGGCTGGTGGATTGACCTTGGCCGTGTCTAGGGGTGAGGGCATGGTATTGTCTTCAGTGGCACGATTGACCAATTTTTGCTCTTGGGTCAATTGTTCCACCTTCCGGAACTCAACCGGTTCTTTGCGCCCGCGCTTGGTTTGCAGGCGAACTACCCGGCCTTCCATTGCGGCTTCCTCCTTGCTAAGCAAGTTCAAACTCTTTAGGTGGCTCAATTGAACCCCATACTGCTGGGCAACATCGGAGAACGACTGTCCGGGCAACAAGGCGTGGTCTTTTACGGGCCCAGTCTTATTTTTGGCCACAACGTAATAGACGTGATCTTTTTTGATGTAGTCGCCCGTCTTCATGTCGTTGAACTTCATAAACTTGGCGGGTTTGAGGCCAGCCACGGCTGCCATCTCATCGATGCTGTAGCCTTCTTTGCCGATCATACCATCCAGCCCGTTGATTTTTGCAAAAGCATAGTTCCGACCATTGACACTCCGCTCAGTCTTGTTGGTGATCACCGGGTAGATAACATCCTCTTGACTGGTGTTTTGATCCGCTTTGGGCGAGGCAGCAGTAGAAACAAAACCTTTGGCCTCGGCAGCGGGTGAGGAGTTGTTCAACAGGGCAGTCACTTCTTTGACGC
The DNA here is from genome assembly GCA_043754075.1 of Cytophagales bacterium. Taxonomy (GTDB): domain Bacteria; phylum Bacteroidota; class Bacteroidia; order Cytophagales; family Thermoflexibacteraceae; genus JALONO01. The sequence goes on from JAYUVL010000405.1 coordinate 3,331, forward strand.
GGCTCAGGGGAGTGGGCACTAGCATGGGATACGCATTGCTGGCAGGCACTGACGCTGCGGTGAGCCACGGATTGTATTTGACCATTTCAGTTACTTGCACATTGGTCATTTTGGCCACTTGCTCCAATGTCTTGCCCTTGGTGTCGTTGTAAACCAATAATTGAACGGTTGGGGCAGCGGCTCCTGTCAGGTTCAACTTGTCCCGAAAGACGATAATGTGGGCCAACAGGTTGAAAAAGTAAGGGTGATAGCGGTCATCCACGCTCAACTGGTTAGCCCCCCGCAAATTGGGGTCAGTGGCCATGTAGCTGTTGTTTAGGCCCAGCGGATAGGCCAGCGCACTGAAAAACCAGTTGCGCATCAGGTAGTTGCACTTCTGCAAATAGCGCGAATAGGCCCGGGTGGACGTAACGATGTTTTTCCGCTCATCAACCTCCCCGTTTATCACCAGACCGTTGTCGAGGGCCAAGGTGTCGGTCATCAGCCAAAAGCCCACGCCGTTGTTGCGGCCCGTCATATCGGCGGTCAGGCCGCTCTCGGTCAAGGGGACATATTTAAAATCGCTTGGAAGGCGCTCCTCTTCCAGCACCCGCTCGATCACGGGGAAGTAAAGCTGGGCACGTTCGGCAAAGGCTTGATACGCATCTGGGCTTTGGGCCAGCATATTGACCCGCATCTGGATTTGTTGCTTGGCGTTGTCGTCAATGGTCAAGTCAATGTCGGCAAACTTCATTTTAGAGGGCACAACAAAAGCCTGCGACCAAGCTGTGTGACCCATCATCAACCCCAAGAGGCCGACTAAACAAAAAACGTAGCGTTTCATATGATTAGCTTTATTTGAACAATATTCAGGTTAATACGATAGATGCCAGTAGGCATTGGATTCCATAAAAAAACATTCCCTATTCATAAATACTGATGAGAAGTTGCCAAAAAATGTTGATTATCGGCACCCTTCAAGCTTGCTTGTATTAATAACGTTTCAAATCAAAGAAATTACATAATGAATACTGGCTTTATGGATTCGAGTCACCTCTCTCACAGTTTATAGATGAGCATCAACCCATCGCGCACGGGCAACAGTGTGTTCACCACCCGCTCATCGGCCTGTACCATTTCGTTGAACGCTTGGATGATCTTGGTGTCTTTGTCGGGGTTTTGGGCCAAAACCTTACCACTCCAAAGCACATTATCAGCAATGATTAAGCCACCCTTGCGCACTTTTGGCATCACCATTTGGTAATAGAGGCCATAGCTGGCCTTGTCCGCATCAATAAAAACCAAATCAAACGTGTCGGTGAGTGGCGGCACTACTTCCCGGGCATCACCCACTAATTGCTTGATTTTATCGACCAGCCCAGCCTTGGCAAATGCACCTTTGGCCATGTCCTCCAGTTCCTCGTTCACATCGATGGTGATCACGTAGCCATCATCGGTGAGTCCTTGGGCCAAGCAGATGGCCGAATAGCCCGTAAACGTCCCGATTTCCAACACCCGCCGGGGACGGATCATCCGCGAAAAAACGGCCAACAGGTTCCCTTGCAAATGCCCTGAAAGCATTCTGGGCATGAGCACATTGGCCTGCGTATCGCGATCCAGTTCCCACAGATAAGCTTCCTCCGGGGTAGAATAACGCTCCACATAGCGCATTAATTCAGGTGCGATTAGATCCATTTGTGATACACCAAGATCGGCCACCAAAAAAAATGCCGCAGAATGAAGCACCCTGTGTAAATTGCACTTGTTTTGATGCGACGAAGACTTAAAGTTTTAATTTGAGACACCAAATCTAAAGTAAAGATAAACAAGTCTTTACGATAATTAAAAGTTTTTAAAGAAAAAAAATTTGCTTGCTATGTATGACCTCCTTTTTCGCGGTGCCCCAGTGCCCGCCCCAGTAAACCTCATCATCCCTTTCTGTTCAGAAAACCTTGATACTCAACTTACTGATTTAGCAACAACTTTCGGTTTGCCCGTTGGGCCCTTGGTGGCCGATTTCAAGGCCAAGCTCAATGAAACCTTGGTGCTTTATCCCACGGGCGATCAAGCCCCCAGCCGGCTCGTATTGCTGGGCTTGGGCGATCAGCCGGATGAGATTGCGGCCCGCAAGGCTTTCCGCCTGCTCTTTTTCCAACAAAAAGCCAAACTGGGTGAAACTGCGGGGATAGATCTGGTCAGATTCAGCAATTTGGCCAGTGCTAGTGGCACCGTGATGGCAGCTTACGCAGCTGCGGCTGCTTGGGGCATTGAGTTGGCCTATTACGATTTGGCCAAGTTCAAGACTGAGGGCAAAGAGCCACTCGCCAGCCTCCGCCAATTGACCATTTATTTGGATGGCAAGTGGCACGAAATGGCCAACTCGCACGTGCGCGAAGCCCGCGTGATCGCGGGGGCTCAACTCCGGGCCATGGAACTGGTCAATTTGCCCGGTAACCGGCTAAACGCGCTCCTGCTGGCCGAAGCGGCGGTGAAAGCTGGGGCCGAAACCGGTTTTTCGGTCCAAGTACTGCACAAAGCAGAGATCGAACAACTGGGCATGGGTGGCTTGTTGGCTATTAACCAAGGCAGCACGTTGCCGCCCACCTTTACCATTATGGAATACCGGGCCGATAATTTGCCGGGGCCTCTGCCCAAAATTGCTTTGGCCGGCAAAGGCGTCACTTTTGATACAGGCGGCATTTCAATCAAAGACAGCACCAATATGGGCTGGATGAAAAGTGATATGGCCGGCGCAGCGGCCGTGATTGGGGCCATGGAAGTGGCGGCGCGCCTCAAATTGCCCGTCCATTTGATCGGAGTTATTCCCGCAACTGACAATAAACCGGACGGAAATGCCATCCAGCCGGGAGACATTATTGATACTTACTCGGGATTGACGATCGAGGTGGACGACACCGATGCCGAAGGCCGCGTGATTTTGGCCGATGCGGTTAGCTATTTGGCCAAAAATTACCAACCCGATGTGATCATCGATCTGGCCACGCTTACCGGAGCCTGCATTTTTGCGCTGGGCTACCATGCTGCCGGGCTGATGACCCAAAATGATGCCTTGGCCGAGCAGCTCACCAAAGCTGGCCAGCGCAGTGGCGACCGGGTGTGGCGCTTGCCACTCTGGGACGACTACTCCCCCCAAATCAAATCGGACATGGGAGATGTAAAAAATTATGGCGGCAAGCCCGCTGGGGCCATTACCGCCGCCAAATTCATCGAGCGGTTTACTGGCAAACACCCCGCATGGGCCCACATCGATATGGCGGGAACGGCTTTTGCTGACTCACCTTTTGGCTCTCAGCGCAGTGCCACGGGCTATGGTGTTGCCCTGTTGGCCGAATACTTATTGGGCAACGAAGGCTAGTCGCAGTTGCTGGCCATTCCCAATTTTAAGCAGGGCTGGGCAACTGGGCATAATGGGCAGGCAGGGCCACAAACACCGATGTGCCCTGCCTTTCTTGGCTCTCCAGCCAAATGGTACCACCGTGCACTTCAATAATATTTTTGACAATATACATGCCCAAGCCGGTGGAGTGTTCACCTTTGGTTCCCTTCCGCCGCGACTTGGTGAATTTCCTGAATAAATCGCCCTGCAAATGCTTGGGGATCCCGATGCCAAAATCGTTGATCTTGAGCACAAAATGTTGATTGTCGAAATACGTGGACAGTTCGATCCGTGAACTTTCGTAGCTGAACTTGATAGCATTGCCGATCAAGTTGCCAACCACCCGCGAAAACTTGGCCGGATTGAGCCGCACCATCAGCCCAGACTCGACTGGAAGGTAGGAAAAGCGGATGCTCTTGTGCTGGGCCTTGACATGCTGCAACCGGATGATGGACGCAATAAAACGATCAAAATCGACTGGTTCGGTGGCCAGCGAAGGTGTGGCGGTGCTCTCCCATTGGGCAGCTTCGATTAGATCGAGAATGATGTTCTTGGCGTTTTCGCAACTTAGGCGGATCAGGTTGGTGAATTCGCCGATCGATGGCGTCATGTTGCATTGCTCCGATTGTTGCATCTCGATATCGATCACTTCGCTCAACCCCGATACTTGGCCGATGTAATCTTTCAAATCATGGGCCACCACCGCGAGCACTTGATCTTTTTCGCGGTTCAATTGGCGCAGCTCGGCTTCGCTGTGTTTCTTGAACTCAATGTCGTGGAAGAAATGAAAATAGTGGAGCTTTTGCTCGTGTTTGTTATAGACGCGGTTGACATAAACACCCAACCATTTGTAGTTGCCATCACCGCAGCGGTGGCGTTCTTCGTGGTAAAAAGAGTCGATTTCACACCGTTGAAGTTGATGGAGCAGTTCCCGCCGGTGGATGGCGCAGTCGGGATGGACGTTTTGCTCAATCGTGCACCCGTTGAATTCTTGGGAACTGTATCCCAGAATGGATTTAACCACTTGGTTGCAGGCCAGCACTTTGTCATCCACGTCCACAATGGCAATGCCTACCGGGGCTTTCTCGAACAAACTGCGATGGTGGTGTTCGCTGGTGAGGAGCGCACGCTCAATGCTTTTCCGCTTGGTAATATCTTTGGCGTAGATGATGGCACCCACTATTTGCCCCGCCTCGCGCAATGGCTTGATCTTGACCCGGAAATACCGCCTTTTCTGGGGCACGCCGAGTTGAAGCTCTCGTTTAACAGTTTCCCCCCCGAAAACTGTGAGGAGCAGGTCACGCCAAAAATCATGCTGTGTGGGAGGTAAAGCGGCCACTACCTCCATGCCTTCGGCCAAGCTGATTCCTTCCATTACTTGCAGGAAGTGGGCGTATCGACGGTTAAAATAAATGGCCCGCCCGTTGATATCGAGCACCAGTACCGCTTCGGCGCACTGCTCCAAAAGGCTTTGATAAAATTCAGGGGTTGCCAGCATGGGCTTTGATCAG
>JAYUVL010000406.1:0-13433 GCA_043754075.1 Cytophagales bacterium
AACGCCCTTTCGGAGAATTTTGGTGGACAATGATGCTTACTTTACGCAACTTGTTTGGTACATCCACGCCAACCCGCAAAAACATGGCTTTGTTTCCGACTTTAGGGATTATCCCTACAGCTCTTATCAGAGCCATCTATCGGACAAGCCCACCAAACTATCACGCGAGGAGGTGCTGAGTTGGTTTGGTTCACCCGCAGCGATGGTGGCATTTCATCAGTTGAACCATCAAGAGGCCGACTTCAACCAGTTCACCATCGAAATTTAGAGATAGACCTGACAGGTTTTGAAAACTTGTCAGGTCTGATCCGGTCTGCCGAACCGTTATTGGGTAGCGCCTTGAATGGCCATTTCCTTGACAAACGGAAACTTGTAGAGCCGCTTGCCGGTGGCGGCAAAAATGGCGTTAGCCCCTGTGCCGTTGTCAGGTTTGAGCATCTGACGGCACGGAATGACGGCACCGCACCGGACAAAAAAAGACAGGTCAAGCCCAAGGAGCCTGACCTGTACCTAACCTATTAATAAACCTAAACTTACAATCCAAGACCACACCAGGTGATCTGGGAATGAGGTGACTTAAACCGCGCCAAGCAAAAAGACTGGTTGACGGGTTACTGGAGTGGTAGCAAGTTGTTGTTCGTGAACCTGCCCCGGGGAGTTGGTCAGTAGAAGTTAAAAACGTAGTAATCTTTTTGGCCTTGACGGTTGATCCCCCGGATCACCACTTGCCCGCGCACCTTGGCCAAAAGCTCCGAAAGTTCTTCGGGGGAACTGATGGGCCGGTTGTTGATCGAGGTAATGATAAAGCCTTCGTCGATGCGCATTTGCTGGACCACCCCTCCATATACTTTACTGATCCGCACCCCGGTCTCGATGCCCAAGCGCGAACGCTCGGCTTTGGGCACTGCTTCCAGATCGGCCCCCAATTCTTTGGCTTGGTACACCTCCTTTTTAAATACGGAAGTAGTCCCTTCAATGTTCGTTAATTGGACTGTTTTTTCTGTTAACTTACCGTCGCGCTTCAACTGGACGGTCACCTTGTCGCCAGGCTTGTAATAACTGAGCTGCTCATCAAAAGCAGTTTTTGAACTCACCGTTTTCCCGTTCACTTTCAGGATCACATCGCCGCGCTTGACTCCAGCTTTCTCCGCAGCCCCTTCTCTTTCCAGGTATGTGATTACAACACCGTCTATCTCGCCCAAGTTCATTTCTTTGGATATTTCTTCGGTGACATCGGTGACGTCGGCCCCCAGAAATGCCTTTTGGACTTGGCCATAGCTTTTCAAATCGCCCACAATTTTGACCACGATGTCAGACGGGACGGCAAAACCATAGCCAGTATAGGAGCCAGTGCGCGAGAGAATGGCCGTATTAATGCCCACCAATTCGCCGCGCAGGTTGACCAGTGCCCCGCCGCTGTTGCCGGGGTTGATGGCCGCATCCGTTTGGATAAATGACTCGATCGGGAACTGGTTGCCCCCCAAAATGCCCACGTTGCGGCCCTTGGCACTGACGATCCCGGCCGTTACGGTGGAGGTGAGGTTGAACGGGTTGCCTACGGCCAGCACCCAGTCGCCCACTTGGAGCGGTTCCGACGAAGTAATGCGGATCGGGGACAGGTTGTCGGCCTCGATCTTGAGCAGGGCCAGATCGCTCGACGGGTCAGTGCCCACCAGTTTGGCCTTGTAAGTCCTTTTTTGGTGAATCACCTCAATTTCGGTGGCCCCGGCAATCACGTGGTTGTTGGTGACAATATAGCCATCCTTGGAAAAAATAACGCCCGAACCTGAGCCAATGGCCCGGTCGGTGCGTGGCTCGCGATCCATGAACATGTCCATCCATGTGTAGGAACGCTGGTTGAGGACCGAGGTTTTGACATAGACCACGCTGGCCGTGCTGGCTTGGGCGGCCACCGTAAAGTTCAGCCCATCGGCCAACTGGCCCGTTGGTACATTGTGATAAGCCGGTTCGCTGCCTTTGCTGGTAGCAAACGAGGTGTAGTTGGTGGGCTGGGCAGTGGGAGCGGGGCGGGGCTCCAGTCCGAGGCCAGTAGGGGCAAGGCTAAAGAGATAGGCCCCCACAAAACCAGCCACAGTGCCCACTATACTTGTTCTTAGGGTTTGGTTCATAGGATTTCGGTGCTTTACTAGTACGCAAATTTACGCAACGATTCGAGTTATGTTGTTTTTTTAAGAGGGCTTAACATTTATATACGAAAATATTCGTACCAATATTTGGTGATTACGATTTGTTTCGTACATTTGCTTACGAATTGATTCGTAGTGTATCAGCATCGTCTTAAACTATATAATTATGACTCCGTTACCCAAACCAACCGAATCGGAACTCGAGATCCTGCAAGTGCTTTGGCAGCGCGGCCCCAGCACAGTGCGCGAGGTGAACGATGAACTGAACCGACGGCAAGCGGCCCAAGGCAAAGACATCGGCTACACCACCACGCTCAAAATGATGCAGATCATGAGCGAAAAAGGGCTGCTGGCCCGCGATGAGCAAGCCCGCACCCACATTTACCAAGCTGTGGCGCAGGAGCAGGCCACCCAGCGCCAACTGTTGGATCGTTTTGTCGACAATGTGTTCCAAGGATCGGCCCTCAAGCTGGTGATGCAAGCATTGGGCAAGCAAAGTGCCTCGGCCGATGAGATCCGGGAGATCCGCAAGTTGATCGATGACATGGAAAACCAGAAAGGAGGCCCCCAGTGAAGTTCTTGATCGATCATTTACTCGCCGACCGGGCCCTGACCGAAGCTTTTGGCTGGGCCATTTTGCACTCGCTCTGGCAAGGGGCCGGAGTGGCCCTGTTGTTGGCGGCCTGCTTGGGCGTGCTGCGCCACCAATCGGCCAATCTGCGCTATTACGTTTCGCTGGTGGCACTGGTCACCATGTTTGGCTTGTTTGTCGGCTCGTTTATTTATGCCTACCAGCCCAACCAATACGCAGCGGGTCAGGCACTGGACCAAAGCCCGGATTCATTGGCCCAATTGCTGCTGCACGGCCTTTGGTCAGAAGCCGCCCGGCCCCTGACTTGGGAGGGATGCCAGTCTTGGCCCGACTATTACCACTGGGCCATGCAGACCTTTGGCCAATCGATCGATTGGGTAGTGACCCTGTGGTTCGTCGGGGTGGGCCTGTTCCTGCTCCGTTTCCTGTCGGGCTTGGCTTACACGTACCGCCTGCGCCAAGTGGGCACCGTACCGATTGGGCCCGAGTGGGAGGCGCGACTGTTGGCGGTCAAGACCCGGCTGGGCATGACCCGGGCCGTCAAAATGTTTGAGTCGGCCCTAGTGGCCGTGCCCACGGTGGCGGGGTGGCTGCGTCCGGTGATTTTGTTCCCCGTGGGGATGCTCACCGCCCTGCCCCCGCACGAACTGGAGAGCATTTTGGCCCACGAACTGGCCCACATCAAGCGCAATGACTATTTGATCAACCTCTTGCAATCGCTGGTGGAAGTGGTGCTGTTCTATCACCCGGCCACGTGGTGGATTTCGGCCCGGATCGATGAGGAGCGCGAAAACTGCTGCGATGACTTGGCGGTGGCCACCGTCGGCGATGCCATTACCTACATCCGGGCCTTGGCGGGCTTGGCCGAGCTGCGAACGCGCACTCAGGCCCCAGCCTTGGCCGTCACGGGCCGTTCCGGTCAATTATTGCAACGCATCAAACGAATTGCCAAAAAATCTGAACCCAAAAATTGGATGAGCTTACAAAACTTTCCGGCCCGCTTGGTGGCCGTGCTGCTGGTGTGCAGCGTATGGATGTTGTCGGCAGCCCAGACGGGCGCCACCGAACTGGCCCAGGTCATCGGTAACAACGCGGTCGAGTTGGCGACCAAGGTAGAAAAGAAAATCAGCCATTTGATGGTGACGAATGGGGATACGGTACTGCCCAAAAAAGAGTCGGTGAAAGAATCGGCAAAATCAGGTAGCAAAGTGGTGATAGAGCGCACGATCAATGGCGAAACCACGGTGGATACCATTTTGACCGGTGACGAGCTCAAGGACTTGGGGGCAAATGACACCCTGAACAAAACCGAGTGGAAGTGGATCACGCGGGAGGGCATCGAGCTCCAAAACTTTAAGTTCAAGTATTTTGTCCCTGGACCTCGGGGCTTATCCTTGGCAGATAGCGTGGTAACTTCCAAATTCAAGCAATATGCCCCCGTACCTTTGGGCCCGCCCGTGCCAGATAGCGCGTTCACTTCCAAATGGGAATCAAACCTGCCATTGCATTTCCAGCCCGGAGACAGTTTTCCCGGTCAACAAGAATTTTTGTTTTTCTCTAACAAATCGCCGCAAGGCCCGGCCACTTTTTGGGGGAGTGCACCTAGTGCTACCTCCGGGGAGCGCCAAAAAGCCTTGCAAGAGTTGCAGGAAAAAATGCAAGAATTGAAAAAAGCCAAGGGCAAGGATCGCGCCCGGCAAATGCAGGAAATGGAGCAAAAGATCGAAGAGTTGCAAAAACTGGGCAGTGTACGCCAATTCAAGGGGATTGCAGATCCGGGCACTGTGATTACGGAGCGTGTGCTACTTGGCCCAGCGAACCGGCCCAACCACTTCCTTGGTAGTCCGCTTTACGTGATCGATGGTGAGCAGGTTGTAGGCCGTGCCCCATTGGCAGCGCTGAACCCAGACCATATCGCGACCATCGATGTATTAAAGGGAGAGTCGGCCACGGCCATTTATGGGGATGCCGCCAAGGAGGGAGTAGTGGTGGTCATTACCAAGAACGGGGCAAAAGTCAACGCTCAACCACGCGCCAAGGTGTCCACCGTGACCACCACCGTCACCGATAAAAGGATCGTCATTGTCAACCAAGGAAACATCGCCATCACCAAGGGGGGAGACTCGCAGCCGGGCAAGATGCTGTATGTGATCGATGGCCAAATCGTGGACGGCAAAGTGGTCGAGCAGTTAAAGGCCGACAACATCTTGAGCGTTACCGTATTGAAAGGCAACTCGGCCACGGCCAAATATGGCGACAAGGCAGCGGAGGGCGTGGTGGAAATCATCACCAAACCTGAGAACAGCCCCGCTGCGGCAAGGGTCGAGGAAGTGCTGGTCGATAACCTTCAGGTGTACCCCAACCCGACGGGGAATGGCCAGATCAATATTCAAGTGGAATTGAAAGCAGCCACAGCGGTGAGCCTTCAAGTCACTGATACCCACGGGGTCACCGTGGCAAATATTTTGTCCAGCCGTGAACTGGCGGCCGGCAAGCACGCCTTCCAATGGATTACCAAAAACCAAGCAGCCGGCGTCTATTTTGTCAATTTGACCCAAAATGGCCAAGTATCCACCAAGCGAGTCGTGGTAGAGTAAGTCATGGTTTTGCGTGGCTTCTCCCCGAAGGCACCAACAGGTCACCGGTTTTCTGAAAGCACTGGGCGCATGGCTCAGTGCTTTTGGTTTACCCACCAAACATATTTATCTCCCTATTTCTGGGCAAAAGTTTGCCGAGCGATTTTTTTTGGTAAATTCACTTGTAAATAGATCACCAAAAACGTTTAAGCAATGAAAACTTGTTTCTATTTGACTCTGGTGGCGTTGGTACTTGGTATGGGTATGGCCAATGCACAGGACAATGTCACTATCCGGGGGAAAGTCCAAAACCCGGTGGACACCAAAGTGAACATTCGGATCACGCGGGGCCCAATGACCCCCGCCGAGAAAATCACCCTTGATCTGGACAAGGCCAACAGCTTTGTGTTTACCACCAAAGTGGATGACATGGCCCGTTTCAGTTTTAGCCACGGCCCCGCCAAAACTGCCCCTACTTGGATCCTTGAGCCCAACGACGAGGTGACAATGACCTTTGATGCGAGCAATTTTTATCCCACCCTCCAATTTGCGGGCAAAAATGCCGACAAGTTCAATTACTTCGTGGCCGATTACCTAGACTCGGATCTGAAACGCAAATGGGGGGAGCAAGCCCAGAAAAACCGGTCATTGCCCATGGATCAGCAATACGCTTATTTGGACACGATCATGGGCACTAGGCTGGCCATCTTGGAAACGTACAAAAGTAAAGTAAGCCCAATGTTCTATGAAGTGTGGAAAACCGAAATCAAAAGCACGGTGAACAACTACCGGTTCTCGTCCATCTACATGGAAAAACGAAAGGACCGGAAATTTGGCCTGTATTCCCTCACCGCCGAGCAGCGCAAATTCATGAACGACATGCCGAGCCAAAACGACACCACTTTTAAATCGGAGATGTTCAGGCAGTATTTATCGACGGTATATAACTTAATGTATGAGGAAACCGCCCGGGTAGCTGGCTATGGTGGTTGGTCAGCCCCCAAAGTAGCGGGTTTCAAGGCCGCATTTTACCAAGACAAATTCAAGGAACTGAGCTTGGCCCAGGATCTGGCAAGCAGCATTGGCTATGCTGGCGTTACTGCCGAAGCCCAAGCCGGATACGATGCCTTTTTGAAGGAATACCCCAACAGTGCCTACAGAGAGCCGCTCCAGAAAACCTACGAAAAAATGTTGGCCTTCGCCAAAGGCAAACCGGCCATCCCGTTCACCCTAAAAAATGAGAAGGGAGAGGTGGTACAACTCCAAGATTTCAAGAACAAAGTGGTTTACTTGGATTTTTGGGCTTCTTGGTGCGGTCCGTGCATTCAAGAGATGAAAGCTTCCAAGCCCGTCAAAGCACATTTCAAGGATAACAAAGACTTGGTGTTTCTCTATATCTCAATCGATGACAAAGTGGAAGATTGGCGCGCCGGGATGGAAAAGCATGAAGTCAAGGGGGTAAATTTATGGGCCGAGAAAGCTTGGCAAGATCCAGTTGCCCAAGCTTACAACATTGTTGGCATCCCCAAATACTACCTCATCGACGGCGAAGGCAAATTTAATGATTCTGCTCCCCCCCGCGCCAGCCAAAACGAGGGAAAAGATTTGATCAAGACCTTGGAAGCGGCATTGGCCACGCTGAAAAAGTAGCCGTGCCAATGGTACGCCCATTATTTTACCCTTTGGGTATCGCGCCTTTACAGGCAATGAAAAACATCCTGGGCCGTTCCGCCCAAGATGTTTTTCGGTTTTTTATGTCAATCCTTCAATCTATTTAATGTTACCTCCATTTTACATGAAAACGAGTGCTTTGTTACTGCTTGGTTTACTTTTCCTGGCCCCCGTCTGGGCGCAAGAAGCCTATTTTGCCAAACACCCCACCCTTAGCCCGGATGGCAAAACTGTGATCTTTGCCTACGAGGGCGATTTGTGGAAAGCCAGCACCGATGGCCAAGCGTTGGCTGCCCGGCTCACAGCCATGAGCGGCGAGGAAACCTTCCCCCGGATCTCGCCCGATGGCAAGTGGTTGGCGTTTACCGCCACCCAGTTTGGCAATGCTGACGTATTTGTCATGCCGATCACAGGTGGTGAGGTGCGCCGCCTCACTTGGCACGACTCCGCCGATGATGTTTCCTCGTGGTCGTGGGACTCGCAGTTTGTCTATTTTGCGTCGAATCGCTACAACAATGTGAGCTCCTATAAAGTGAGCGTTGATGGGGGAACGCCCGTCCGCCTGTTCAACCATTATTTCAACCGGCCCCATAATGTGGTGGAGCACCCCCAAACCGGTGAATTATTTTTTAATGATTCTTGGGAAAGCTACTACGAAACTGACCGAAAACGCTATAAGGGAGACTTTAACCCCGATGTAAAATCTTATAACTTTCAAACTGGAGAATACAAGCAGTACACCGACTACCCCGGCAAGGATTTCTGGCAAATGATTGACCGCCAAGGTCAAGTCTATTATGTGAGTGATGAGGCCAGTGGCGAATACAACCTGTTTGCCTTTGAGGGGCCCTCCCAAGCTTTCAAGGCCCCAGGGGAACTGAAAAAGAGCCAGCTCACCAGTTTTCCCACGTCTATCGCCCGCCCGCAGTTGGCCGCCGACGGCAGCCGGATCGTGTTTGAAAAAGACTACCAATTGTTTGTGTACGAAACAGCGGCGCGGACTTCGCGCAAGCTCGACTTGCGCATTTTCCGCAATTCTGTGTTGGAAACCCCGCAGGATTTCAAGGTGGCGGGCAACATCAGCCAGTTTGCCGTTTCCCCAGACCACAAAAAGCTGGCGTTTGTGGCGCGGGGCGAATTGTTTGTGAGCGATCTAAAAGGCAAGTTTGTCCGCCAAATGCCCACTAAGGCGGGCGAGCGTGTGCTGGAAGTGCATTGGCTGAAAGATAACCGCACACTGCTCTACACCCGCACCAATGAAAATGGCTACCAAAACCTGTTCACGATTGGGGCAGACGGCAATGGGCCCGAAGTGCAACTTACCAAAGAAGACCAAAACAACCAGGCCATTGCCCTTAACAACAAGCAAACCCAAGCCGCCTATTTGAGTGGTCGCAATGAGCTCCGGTTGCTGGATCTGGCCACTTTTACCAGCAAAACCCTGCTCAAAGATGAGTTTTGGGCCTTGTATCCGGCCGCTCCCCGTTTTTCGCCCGACGATGACTACTTGGCCTACAACCCTTACCGCAACTTTGAGCGCGACATTTTCCTGTACCAATTCTCAACAGGCAAATCGCTCAACCTCACCCGCACCTCGGTCACGGAAACCGACTACCGCTGGTCGCCCGATGGCAAATACCTATTTTTGATCACCAATCGCACCCGCCCAGGATATCCCAGTGGCATGGCCGACTCACGGGTGTACCGCATGGCCTTGGACAAATGGGAAGCGCCCTATCGATCCGATAAATTCAATGAGTTGTTCAAAGAATCCGACAAGGCCAAAGAGGCCGAGCCCGCCGCAGGCGCCGGCAAGAAGGAGAGCAAAACCGAAGCCAAGCCCGTTGACAAAAAAGCGGCAATCAAAGAAGTAAAAGTAGTGATCAACGAGCAGGACGCCATGGACCGCTTAGAGCTGATCAGCCCTAATTTTGGCACCCAGACATCGCCCTACATCGTCCAGAAAGACGGCAAAACCATTGTGCTCTATTTATCTAACCACGATCAGGGTAAATATGCCCTTTGGAAAACCACCCTTGAGCCTTTTGAGCGGGCCAAGACCCAAAAAGTGATCGAGGAATATGTGAGCGAAATCCGGGAGGCGGAAGGACAACTTTACGTACTGGCTGGCGGCAATGTTCACAAGCTCGATCTGAGTACCAACAAAGCCGAAAAGATTGATATTCAGCATACTTTTCGCCGAAAGCTGCGGGAGGAGTTCCGGCAAATGTTCTATGAAACGTGGGCCAATTTGGAGGAAAATTTTTATGACGAAAAGTTTCACGGGCAAGATTGGCGGAAACTGCGCCAGCGGTACGAAACTGCTTTGCCGTACGTGGAGTCGCGGGCCGACCTCCGCACCCTGCTCAACGATTTGATGGGCGAGCTCAATGCCTCTCACCTCAGTTTTGCTTCTTCGGGAGAGGAAGAGACCCGTTTCTATAAGTCGAGGGGCATGGAAACTGGGCTGCTCTTTTCCGAAACCGCGCCATTCCAAGTTCGGCAGATCGTAAAGAACAGTCCCGCCGATGTGTCGGACAAAGACGTCCGTCCAGGCGATGTCTTGGTAGCGGTCAATGGTGTGCGCGTAGATCCCAAACAAGCAAGGGAGTATTATTTTGCCCAGCCCTCCATTGACGAGGAAGTCAGCCTCACCGTCGCCCGGGCCGGCAAAGAGCACACGGTAAAACTGCACCCAATCAGCGGTGGCGTCCTGCGCGACCTTCTCTATGACGAGTGGATGCAGCGCAACCAAGCCGTAGTGGATAGCTTGGGCAAGCGCCGAGTGGCCTATATCCACATGAAGGATATGGGTAGGGGAGAGTTGAACCGTTTTTTGACCGAAATGGTGGCCGAGGGCAATGAACGCGAAGGACTGATCTTGGACTTGCGCAACAACACTGGCGGCAATGTCCACGACGAAGTGCTGCGCTTTTTGACGCAGCGGGCCTACCTTCAATGGAAATACCGGGGCGGGCAAATGACCCCCCAGTCCAATTTTGCTCCAGCCGACAAGCCCATTGTCCTGCTCATCAACGAGCAGAGCCTCAGCGACGCCGAAATGACCGCTCAAGGGTTCAAGCATTTGAAGCTGGGCAAGATCATTGGCACGGAAACATATCGCTGGATTATTTTTACTTCGGGCAAGGGTTTGGTGGATGGCTCGTTTTACCGGTTGCCCGCTTGGGGGTGCTTCACCTTGGAGGGCAAAGACTTGGAATTGGAGGGCGTCAAGCCAGACATTTACCTGCCCAATACCTTTAAAGATCATTTAGTGGGCAAAGATCCTCAACTAGAACGGGCCATACAGGAGATCATGGGCCAATTGAAGTAAAACTGTTGGGTCAATGGGCGATCAGAGGAGCCCATTGACCCTGCTTTTACCCTTCACCGCTGGTAGAGCCTTTGTTGGAAGACAAGCCAAAAACCTAGGCCGGAAGCAAGTGGCCAATGCATCGGGTAAATTAAACCGAGCGCAGATTCTGCCACCGGCCCATTACACCACCACCTTTTGACGGGGCTGGCGGCCGGTTTTCTTTCCCTGCGCCGGTTGCTGCACCTCACGCTGCTCGGAGAAGCGCCTGAACACCGCAATGCCAAAGCCCAAACCCATCAGCAAAGTTCCGATCCACAATAAGTTGATCAGGGGCATTTCCACCGCTTTGAGGATGATCCAGTCCTTCTGGGTAGTCTGCCAGCTGAGATCAAACTCGGGGGCGGGGCGCTCCGCTGACGGTGGCCGGATGGCCTCTAGGGAAATTTTAACCCCCAGATCAGTGTTGGTGTAGGGGATTTTGCGAACCAGTTCGCCTTTGATCAAGAACGAGGGCTTGGCCTCATACACGCGTTCGCGGTCGAGCAGCCTGATCCTCGCAAAGGCGTGCGCATCTTCATCGTCCAGTTTTTCCCCTTTCTCAATACCGTCAAGTACGGCAATAAAGTCGTTGACAATAAAAGTATCACCCATGCTCAAAGTTTTCCTTTCAATGGCACTCCACTTGCGCTCTTGTTCGGGATCTGGCAGGTTGGTGATGTGGGTGTAGAGATCGGCGGTCAGGGTCTGGCTGATGTCAGGACTGGGCACCAAACCGCCATTGCCCATTTGTTCATTGAACTGAATCCGGGGGAAAAGCTTGAAAACCTGTCCGTTGGACTTGGCATATTCCACCTCGTAATATACATTTTCATTGAATATTTGGATCGTGTCGCCCTTGGTGAAATACGTTTTGCCATCTTTGACCAAGTCGGTTCTCAGCACCCTACGGTGAGGATCGCCCACTTCGCCCAATTGATCTTGGGGAATGTAGTCGGGAAAATCGCTGGATTCCATCCGTGCGCCCTTGTAGGTAAGCGTGTAGTCCCGCATCTTTTGTGGTTGATTGAGGAAGAGCAGCAGGTTCTCTTTGTTCATCTCCTCCGTAAAGTCGCGGTTATAGAGCAAGCCCGTGTTGTTGAGGGAAATTACTTTGGAATAACCCGCCGAGGCCAAAATCCCGAGTAGCATCATCGCAATGCCGATGTGGGCCACGGCCCCGCCCGAAAGTTTGAGGGTTTTGGTCTTGAAAAATGTGAGCAGAATAGATCCGTTGGCGGTCACCGAGTACAAACCAATGGTGAGCAGCACAATGTACTTCCAGTCGGTGATTTGGGCGATTAGGATGATTGCCGCCGCGCTCAGCATCGTGATGATCAGCGGCAAAGTGAGGGCTTGTTTCAGATTGTCGGCACTAATGCGTTTCCACCAGAAAAACTGCCCTGTGCCTGAAAACAAAGCCACAGCTACGCCAAACCAAAGCTGGAACTTGGTGTAGAACAAGATCTGGTCGGCGGGCGGTGCAATGTTTGAATCGATGCCGACCAGCCCCAGCAACTTATTGTACACTGGGATGGAGGTGGGTATCAGCACTTGGAAAGCCGCTAGGCACAGTGTGGCCGCCCCAATAAAAATCCAAAACTCCCGCGAATAGACCGAAATTTCCTCATCTGTCGTTGGGATGGCCCGCCATGCTTTGGCCAAGTAAAAAACCGACACCAGTGCAAAAGCCGCCAAATAGATGAACAATTGCCCTGAAAGCCCCAAATCGGTGAATGAATGCACCGACGAATTGCCCAAAATACCACTTCTGGTAAGGAAGGTCGCATATAAGATGGACAAAAAAGTGGCCATCACTAAAATATAGGAGGCTTTAAGGGCCGAATTGCTTCGTTGAAAAGTGATCATCACGTGAATACTGGCCACCAATATGAGCCAAGGCACATAAACTGCATTCTCGACCGGATCCCAGTTCCAATAGCCGCCAAAGTTGAGCGTTTCGTAGGCCCAATACGCTCCCATCATTATGCCTATTCCCAGGACCAATGCCGTGGCATGTGCCCAAGGCAGGGCTGGCTTCACCCATTCGCGGTAGCGTTTGGTTTGCAGGCCCGCTAGGGCAAAAGCAAACGGGACAAGCGTGCCCGCAAAGCCCAAGAATAATGTTGGCGGGTGAATGACCATCCAATAATTTTGCAACAATGGGTTCAGGCCCGTCCCATCCTTGGGAATAAAATCGGGGTTCAGCTTAAGCATAGCGTCATTGGGAAGGGCTTCGCGCAGCAGCAGGAACGGCGAACTACCGATTTTTAGCTCCCCAAAAAGTACCACTCCCAAGATCATGGAAGTCAAAAACGATTGTACCAATGCAAAAACCGTCATTACTGGCGCTTCCCATTGCCGGCCAGCCGTGCGCATCAGGAGTAGCCCAATACACACATGCCAAAAAATCCACAGGAGAAAACTACCTTCTTGCCCTTCCCAAAAACAGGAAATCATAAAATGGGTGGGCAAATTGTTGGAAGAATGGCTCCAAGCGTAGTGGTACTCGTAATAATGATTATAGATAATGCTGAACAGCGTGGCAATGACCCCAACTACCGATAATGCATGGACATAAAACGCGCCCCGGGCGAAAAACCGCCATTGGGCCTGCTCAGTTTCTGGCGCATAGGTTGCCCGAAAGTAGCCATAAACGGCTACCAATGAGGCCACAAAAGAAGTGATGACGCTCAAATGACCAAGATTACCAACGAAAGAGTGGATCATAAGTGGGAAGATTTTGAATACAAAGCATTTGTAAAACCCGTAGGTTATACCGGGCAAAGATAATTATTAATGTTGAGCGTGGAAAATTAATCAGTTGGCAAGTGTACGTTCCCTTGATTAGCAGTTAGCATCGTCGTGTCAGGCTTTGAGCGTCCTGGGTTGTCGGCAATCTGGTTTGTGAGCAGTTGTGCTTTCCCTTGATTAGCAGTTAGGATCGTCATGTCAGGCTTTGAGCGTCCTATGGTGTCGGCAATCTGGTTTTCTGGGCAGTATGTGTTTTGGTTGGGTGAGGGTTTCATTTTGTCATTAGTTATCTGGTTGTCAGTTGCTTGTGTATTTCCCTCAAATTTTCCGGCAAATTTTCG
>JAYUVL010000407.1:0-2379 GCA_043754075.1 Cytophagales bacterium
CATGTAGGCCAACGACTGTTTACAGCATAAAAATCCGTTTGTACTTGTACAAACGGATTTTTATGCTTTGGGACGGGCATCCCAGAACCCCGGCCAATGAGGTGCTGGATGAGCCGCTGGTCGGACCTACCTTCAGCCTTACTTTACCAGCCTACTCTTGCGCTGAAAATAGGCGCCGATTTCTGCTTGGGAAAGCGTGTTGAGCACATCTTTTTGCGCTGCGCCCCCTTTGCGGGCTATCAACAGGCCGTAGTACATGTCGGCGTAGCCTCCCTGCTCATGCGCATCGGGGTTGATGCTTATCTGCACGCCTTGGTCGATCGCGTGGTGGATCCAGCGCCAGTCCAAATCGAGCCGCCACGGATTGGCATTGATCTCGATAACTACTTGGTGCACCGCACAGGCTTCAATAATCGCTTCGTAATCAATGGGATATCCTTCGCGCCGAAGCAACAGGCGACCGGTTGGATGGCCAAGAATGGTGGTGTACGGATTGGCAATGGCGCGGAGCAGGCGCTGGGTGGCCTTGGCCTTGTCCATTCGCAAATTTGAATGGATCGAGGCCACGATGAAATCGAACGTGGCCAGCACTGCATCAGGATAATCCAAACTACCATCATTCAAAATGTCAGACTCGACCCCTTTGAAGATCCGAAACGGGGCCAATGTTTCATTGAGCTGTTCAATTTCTTCGTGCTGTCGCTGGATCCGGTCGGTAGTCAGCCCATTGGCATAGAAAGCCGACTGCGAATGGTCAGAAATACCGAGATAATCATAGCCCAAGTTGCGGCAGGCTTCGGCCATTTGGGCCAACGTGTGTTTGCCGTCGCTATAGGTGGAGTGGTTGTGCAAAATCCCTCTCAGATCGCTCAT
Source organism: Cytophagales bacterium (assembly GCA_043754075.1). Taxonomy (GTDB): domain Bacteria; phylum Bacteroidota; class Bacteroidia; order Cytophagales; family Thermoflexibacteraceae; genus JALONO01. The sequence goes on from JAYUVL010000407.1 coordinate 874, forward strand.
TTTCAACAGTTTGGGCATTCCTTTTTGCACCAGTTCAAATTCAAAACGGCCTTCGCGGAGTTCGGGCGCAAAATAGGGCAGCCCCGCCGCTTGGTAAATATCGGCTTCGGTGGTGTGCAAGCCCGACTTGGCCAACCGGCTCACCTTGGCTTGGGCCAAGTGCGCACTGGCGGCTGAATGGAGCAGCAAATCGCCTGCGAAATGCGCCTCATCGGTAAACCTGACCTCGGCCCTCACTGAGCGGGTGCCCGTGGTGGGTTCGCGAAAATAGCCACGCCAAGCAAAAGGCGAGGAGTGCAACGGATCGGTTTCCAAAAAAACTTGATCCGCCAAAAAAGCCCGCAACGCTTCCCGATCGGCCGGCACTGCCAACAGTTGAACTGTATCCACCACTTCGGCACACTGGCGAATTTGCCCAGCCAACGACAAATGTTTCACCATGCCCGAAACGGCCATTCTCTTTTCCAAATCCAAAGCCAACAGTTCGGCATCGGCATAATGCAGTTTATCGGAATTGGCCGATCGAAAATCGATCTCCTTGATAATGGCTTCTTGAGTTTTCTCCCCAAAGCCCTTGAGCTGCGCTACTTTGCCCGATCGGCAAGCCTCCAGCAATTCGTGAAGGCTCTCCACTTTGAGTTCCTGCCAGATGGTCTTTACCTTCTTGGACCCCAACCCCTTGACCGATAAGATCTCGATGATGCCCGGTGGCGTTTGTTGGCGCAGTTCGTCCAACTCGGGCAGGCTCTCGGTGCGCGCAATGGTCAGCAATTTATCAGCCATGCTGTCTGTAAAACCCAGATTGACAATAGCTGGCTTGGCCAGACTCGCAATTTGCACCTCTGCCTTTTCCAACAGGAACACTGACCCCGTGAACGCCTTGATTTTGAACGGGTTGGCCTCATACAATTCCATGAGTGATGCGGTAAGCTTGAGCACGGAGGTTATTTCTTTGTTGGACAGCATGGCAGAATGGTTGGCGTAGGGTAGCGAATTTAAGAAAAAATGCCATTAAAAAGGCAGTGATCCGGAGCAAAAAGGCTGGATGTTCAGTTTACGGGCACCAAAAGAGAGTAAACGCGCAATTGATATCCCCGCCAATGCTCCACAAATTACGTCGGTGGGGTAATGCACACCCGCATAGATCCGGCTGTACGTGACCAAGCTCGCCCAAGCAAACATGGCCCACCCAAGGCGGCGATGCTCGGGAAATGGGCGGCTCAACAGAAAAACGAGCATGGCCAAGGCAAAGGTATTGGCCGCGTGCGACGAAATAAAGCCATATTGGCCACCACAACCCGCAATAGTGTGTACTTGGGTGCTGACCAACGCATCGTGGCATGGGCGCAAGCGGCCCACCAAAGGTTTCATCAAACTGGAGGCAAACTGATCGGCGGCAGTAACGGCCAATGCAATGACCATCAGTGCCCCTACCGAATGGCGGCCCCAACGCCAGATCAACCAGCCCACGATTAGCCCATAAAGCGGAACCCACGGTGCAGTGGC
>JAYUVL010000408.1:0-10725 GCA_043754075.1 Cytophagales bacterium
TGACCGAGGCGTAGCGATCCAAGCCAGCCCATGCGGGGTTGTAGATGAATGGGTTGTTGAAATATTGGCTGAACAGCGGAATTTGCTGGGCTTGGCTGGTGGACCATATCCCAATACATCCCAGAAAAAGTAAAATCTTTTTCATATCAATGATGGTTGGGCCGTTGGCAACTCGTCAGGAATTGCCAACGGCAATAATGGGTTAATTGAGTATGGTAAAGGCTCCTTTGAAAGGTCGATTGGTCGCTTGGAGCCTAAGGATCAAGAAATAGGTGCCAGTGGGCAGGGGTTTGCCATTTATCGTACCATCCCAATCATTTCGGTAATTTCGTTTTTGGAAAAGTTCTTGGCCCCAACGGTTGAAAACCACCAGGGTGTTTTCGGGAAACAGTTCCAATCCATCGACATAGAGCAGGTCATTTAGGCCATCTCCATTGGGAGTGATTACTTCCGATAACCGGAGGACATTGCCCGGATCGGTGGCTACCCGCACCACCACCGAGTCCACATTGGTGCAACCGGAGGCATCCGTGCCGCGCACAATGTAGGTGGTGTTCAGGCTGGGACTGGCCAATGGGGAAGCTGTAGAATCGTTATCGAGTCCTTCGCGCGGGGTCCAAACAAAACTGGAGGCCCCGGTGGCCAAGAGCCGGACGGACATGCCCACATTCACAATGGTATCGCGGCCAGCATCTACACTAGGCAGATCCAAGATGCGCAAAGGCACCGAAAGGCTGGTATCCCGGAAACACAAATTGGCCACAATGCGCCGGTAGTAAGTGGTTGAATCGGGGGGGATGGTCAACTGCAAGTTTTCGGCCACGGCCCGCTCAATGTTGACCCAAGTCCGCCGATTGCGCGAAGATTGCCACTGGTAGCGGAAAGTACCCGTGCCATCGGTGGGCCGCTCGGCCCGGATGGTATCGGGCCGCGAGCCCCGGCAAACGGTTTGCCCCCCGCCAATGATCCGGTTGTTGCGAATCTGCTGGGTGATAAAGATCGTGACCGTGTTGCTCGTATCCGTAAAACATTCAGTGAAAATGATCCTTCGGAAACGGGATGTTTCGTTCACATCCGGGAAAAAATCGCGCGTGGCAGCCACTGTTTGCCAGGTTCGCTGGTTGACTTGCCGTTGCCAAACGAAACTGAATTTGCCATCGCCCCCGGTGGGCACTGAACCGCGCAGCGTATCAGGCTTGACCCCAAAACACACTTCTTGGTTGTCACGCACGTTGTTGTTGTTCACCCGGCCAATGATGGTAATTTTAATGACATTGCTGGTGTCGGGGCGGCATTGGCGGCCCAGCACCACCCGGCGGACCGACGTGGTGCGGATCAATCCCGCCGGCGAATAGACAGCGGCCGTATCGGCCAAAGCCCAGCGCACGCGTAGGCGATCCAGGCTATCAATCCCCGAAATGGTATCGCTCGTCACTTCCCAGCGGTAACGGTAGCCCCCGCCCCCGCCTTGTGGCACTTGGCCCCGGATGGGGGCTATCGGCCGGCCTTCGCACAAAGTCTGCGTGCCATCAATCCGGTTGTTGGCCAGTCTTGCCACGATCTGGACGAAAATGACATTGCTGGTGTCGGGTTTACAACCATTATCGACAATCCGCCGGAAAAAAGTTTTGGGGGCCGTGAGCAGTCCCGGCCGATAGTCCACGCTGAAACCGTAGTCTTTGCGGCGGGTGGAGTCCCGGCTGCGGCCCGTGGTGTCGATGCTGGACCAGTTGATCGAGTCGGGCGACGATTGCCATTGATATTTAAAAGATTTCTGGATAGTAGTGGGCGAACCGCGCAATACCGAGGCCGAATCGCCCTGGCAATTGATTTGCGAGGAGGTGATGGTGTTGGGGCCATAACTAAAGGCCCGGTTGATGGTGATCACGTTGCTGGTGTCGGAATAGCAGCGGGAAACGACTATCCGGCGGACAAATGTAGTGTCCGAAATGTCGCTTACCCGGAAAGCAATGTTGATGGTGTCGCCCCGGTTGTTCCAACTTCGCCGGTTGAGCGAACTCTGCCAGATGTAGCGGAGCTGTCCGCCCCCGCCCGTAAGCGAGAATGTGCCCCGCACATTGACCAGCGAGGTGTCGCCCTCGCACACCACTTCGCGGTCACTGCGGATCCGGTTGCCATTGATCGGCCCAACCAGACTGATCGTCACCACATTGCTCGTGTCGGTGGTGCATGGCCCCACTACCAATCGCCGAAAATACAGCGTCCGGTTAATGGCATAGAGGGGCAAAAAGGTCGAGAAAGTATCGGCCCGGGTGGTGCTGTCGGCGCGGTTCCAGCGGATGCGATCGGCTGATACTTGCCACCGAAAGCGGAAGTTGACCGTGTCGCGCAAGCGCAAAAGCGAATCTGAACGGATGGTGTCGCGCAGGGCCAATACGGGCTGCCGGGGGCAAATCTGCTGATTTTGGCCCACAATGTTGGATGGGAAGCGCGGGCTGCGGATTACTTGCAGGACATTGCTGGAGTCGGAAAAACACAAACTATCCGACACCACTCGGCGGAAAAGGGTTGTATCGCTGGTGATGCGTTGGGGCCGAAAATTTTCGGTAGCGTCCTCGTTGCGCCAGTTCCGGCCCCGGTTGATCGAGCTTTGCCACACGTAGCGGAGGCGGCCAATGCCACCCGTGACCCTGCCCACTCCCCGGAATGTGCGGATGCTGTCCCGTGGACAAAGGATGTAAGAGGCCGTCACCCGGTTGTTTTGGAGCAATGGCACGAAGGTGACGCTGACGGAGTTGCTCGTGTCGGTCAGGCAGCGGCCATCAGCGGCCAAGCGCCGTATCCGCGCCGCGCCCGACAGGGCAGTAGGTTGGTAGTCTTGGGTATTGCCGCCCACGTTGGTCCACGTGCGGCCATTGTCGAGCGAGCGCTGCCATTGGTAAGTAACAGTTCCCCTCGCTCCCGAAGTGGCAACTGTGCCCGTCAGGGTGGGCAAGGGCTGGCCCTCGCAAATTCGGGATTGCAAAGGTGAAATGCGGCTGCCGGTAACGAAACAGGGCGTGATCCGTATGCGCACCGTGCGCCGCCAGAGGGTCACATCGGGCACCAGCGAACTGGTGATGCGCAGCGTGTAACGCCCTTGATCTTGGAGCCGGCGGACATCGGTGATGCGGAGTTCGGAAGTGGCCGCGATGGAACCGAAGGCCACCCCATTTCTAAACCATTGGTAAAGATTGGCCGTGCCCCCCACTGCCACGGGGAAAACGAGGTTGTCGCGCTCGGTGAGCACAATGGTGGTGTCATTGCCGATGCTGTCTTGGGGCACCAGTACGGCCCCCCGCACATTGGCATTGGCCTCAAAGCTATCAAACCCCAATCGGTTGTTGGCCATATTGAGGGCCGTTAGGGCGGTGGCAGTTCGAAAATTGGGAAGGATGGTGAGTTGATTTCGACTCAGGTCGATGGTGGTCAGTTTGGTAAGGGCGGCCAAACTGACGGGCACGGTGCCGGTCAATTGGTTGTTGGATAAATTCAAGGTGCGCAGTTCGCTCAAGTCCCCGATCTCGGCCGGAATGTTTCCCCGCAAGCTCAACCCGGGCAAATTGAGGCCCGTTACCCGGCCGGTGGCATCGCTGGGGGTCACTGCCACCCCGGGCCAACTTTGGAAGGTGGTCAGGGCATTGGCCGCATCCACTGGCCAAGCCAGCCCCGACGTTGCTCCGCCCAAGGCATTATAAATTGCTTTCAGGGCGGCCAGATCGGCTTGCCTCCCCGGCGAGGGCTGAGCTTGAGCGCGAGCGGCCGACAAGCACCCAATGGTTAGTAGTAGGTAATAGATGGTATGGAATAATGGCCTCATTGTTTATGTCGATAACTGGGAGCTTTCGCACATATCTCATCAAATATGATGCAATAACTGAAAAACACTACCCGATGTTAGATTAATATCATTTTAGCAAAGTTAACTTTGCCCACGCAAATTCCCGCTTTCTTATGAACTATTCATTGGTGGAGGTCAAAGATAAAAGTACCGCGAAAGCATTTATTCAGCTTCCGGTTCGGTTGTACCGGACAAATCCCTATTGGATTCGCCCTTTGGACAAAGATATCGAGAAAGTTTTTGATCCGGCCCAAAACAAGCTTTTTCAGCAAGGTGAGTGCATCCGCTGGCTGTTGCAGTCGCCCTCGGGAGAAACAGTAGGCCGGGTGGCGGCTTTTGTCAATCAAAAAACCATGTTGACCGACAATGATCAACCTACCGGGGGCATGGGTTTTTTTGAGTGCATTGATGATCGGGCGGCGGCCCATCAATTGTTCGATGCCTGCAAGCAATGGCTGTCGGCCCGGGGGATGGAAGCAATGGACGGCCCGATCAACTTTGGGGAGCGTGATGCGTGGTGGGGACTGCTTGTGGAGGGGGAGGCGCCCCCCAATTTTGGGATGTCCTACCATTTTCCCTATTACCAAGCGTTGTTCACCGAATACGGCTTTCGGGAGTATTTTAAGCAATTTACTTACAAGCGGATAGTCTCGGACAATTTGCACCGGATCGTGGTGGCCAAGGCCGAGCGGATCCTCAACAATCCCGATTACCGCTTCACCACCATTGACAAAAAACAACTGCCCAAATATGCTGAAGATTTTCGGACGATCTACAACAAAGCATGGTCGAAGCACGACGGTGTGGCCGAACTGACCCGCGAGCAGGCCGGCAACTTGATCGGTCAAATGAAGCCGATACTGGACGAGCGCATTGTTTATTTTGGGTATTTTAAGGAAGAACCGGTGGCTTTTTACATCCACATCCCGGATCTCAACCAGGCATTTAAGTTCATGAACACCGGCAAGTTTGACTTGATCGGCATTGCCAAGTTTCTGTGGTTCAAATACTTTGTGGGCTTTGATAAAATGATTGGCCTCGTGTTCGGCGTAGTGCCCGAACACCAAGGCCGGGGAGTGGAGGCGGCCATTGTCGAATTTTGTCGGCGGATCGTCCACCTGCCGGGTTTCCCCTACAAAACCATGGAGATGAACTGGATCGGGGATTTCAACCCCAAAATGATGAAAGTGGCCGAAATGGTGGGTGGCAAACCCGAAAAAACCCACATTACCTATCGTTTATTGTTTGATCCGGCGCGGGAATTTAGGAAGCCAACCGTGATCAAATAGGTGGGGCGAGCGGGGTCAAGTGGATGAACAACTCCCGCCCGGCCCGGGGTTTGAGGCTGTTGTGGCATAGATCAAAATAGCGAAAGGAAAAATGGGGGGCAAAATAGCCGAGGTATTCTTGGCGCGAACCGCCGAACGGGGGGCGGTCGCTGTTCATGGGGGCATCAAAGAGCAAGCCCACCAGTTTTCCGCCCGGGGCGAGCAGCGACTGCACTTGGCGGGCATAATCGGCCCGTCGGGTGGGGGAGAGGGCACAAAAGAAGGTCTGCTCCACGATGAGGTCATACTGTCCCGAATGGGCAAAAAAATCGCCCAAGTGAAGTTGGTTGGCCGGAAAAGCAGGGCAGCGGGCTTGCAACTGGGCCAAAGGCACCAGGGCCAGATCCAGCACGTGGGTGTTGGCAAACCCGAGCTGCCACAAGTACTCGGCCTCATAGGCATTGCCCGCCCCGGGGATCAAGATGCGAAGGGACTTGTTGGTCAATTGGTCAAAAAAGGCTTGCAGGGGTGGGGTGACATGGCCCACATCCCAGCCCAGCTCGCCCATTAAATAGCGCTGGTTCCAGTATTGGTCATCCAGTGCGTTGGGGGGTACGTTCATTGGCGTTCGATCCCGCTGTCAAAAATGCGCTGCTCATACACCAGTCCGCTCTCGATAATGGCCCGGCCGAAGCAGTTCTGGGCGCGGTCTTGGCAATAGGCCACTTGATCCGATATGCGGTAGATCAGCCCAATGCCTTTGGCATATATTTCGGTTCGTTTGTCCTTATTGACCAAACTGGAATCTTTGCTTTGCAAAATGGTGGCAGTTTCGTTGTAGCGTTTGCCATCAAACAGGTAGGACTGGTTTAGTTCGGTCACTTCGTAGGGTTCACGGCCCAGGTTGTTGAACAAGTTGCCGTCCCAGCGCTTGCCTTTTTCCAAGGGAAAATTGAGGCGGACATACGACTGGTTCTCTTCCCAGCGGATGGCAAACAGTTCGTTGCGGCGCACAGCGTGCGAACCGACCACTTGCCAGTTTTGGCGGCCATTGGCCCGGCGGTAGCGCACAATCCGCCAAAGCTGATCCCCATTGGCCCCCACAAAAGATTCGCCCAGTACTTCTTTCAGTTGGTAGGTGGTCACTTCGGGCCGCTGGTTGAGCCGATAGCTGGTTTCGGTGACATTGTAGGAAACAAAACGCCCGGCTTCAATGGGGAAATAATCGCGGCCAAATGCTTGGTCGCCGATGGGGTCCACTTCCGAAGTGTCGCAAGCCACCAGCGTCAAAAACGATAAAAGCACGAAAAGGGAAAACTTGCATTTCATATTGCTTTACATTTGTAGGGTAGATGTTATTTTTATGCTCATCAGGATAGTCCGCATGACCTTCCGCCCCGATGGTGTGGAAGCGTTCTTAAATATCTTCCATCGTTCCAAAGACAAAATCCGTGCCTTTGAGGGATGTTTGCACCTTGAGCTGCTCCGCGATCTGGATAATCCCGCGATTTTTACCACCTACAGCCACTGGACCGGGCCGGAAGCGTTGGAGGCGTATCGGCAGTCAGCACTGTTCCAAACCACTTGGGCCGCGACCAAAGTCTTGTTTGCCGATAAACCTTTGGCTTTTAGTTCCAACCGGTTGGTGGAAGTGGCTCCGCCGCCCGCTCAGTAAAAAATCTGGACAATTTGCGGGGATGAGGAGGTATAGTTTACCAATTACACTTTCTCGGCCACTACTTTTTTTGTCAGATATGATGGCTTGTATCTATACAATTATAAATCCAACGATGATTCTTTGATTTTCTCCCGGTTTTTGCCCACCATCTTGCCCCAATGAAACCTTCTTTCTTGATCTCACAACGATTGAACCTAGGTTTGATCGGGCTAATTTTATTGACTTGGGTCGCTTGTTCGTCAGCGGACAAGTCTTCGCTAGAGTGGGTGGGCCAAACGGTTTCGGCCAACGACTGGAACATTGCCGGGGCAACTCATCTGTTGATCATCCCGTCATCGGGTTGCGGGGCTGTATCACTGCCGCCGAGGAGGCGATGCTCAAATACCTGCCACAGAAAAAACAAACTGTCAAGTTTATTTTGACTGGCTTTGTTTCCAAAAAAGCCCTCAAATCACACTTTGGGGCAAGTGTGTTGGCCAACCCGGCCGTTTTCTTGGATGAGCAAGGCGTGCTATTTCGCCAATTGCCCGCCCCAATGTATCCCAAACTGATCCAAGTTGATGCTGGCAGTTTGACGAAGATGGTAGAATTTTCGCCCGGTTCCATCCCCAGCTTGGATGAATTGGCGGATTAAGGCGAGTCGTGCCCCAGATTTTTCTTTCCCTCTGCGCCTTTGGATTGCTGCCCCCCAATAAGTCCCAACCCGCAAAATATTCAGGCCCACCGATGAAAAATAATGTCGGCCAGGGTGTGCGGGCTGCGATAGGGGAACTGGGCAAACTCGTTGTGGAGCAAGCGGGAAACGGCCCAATTGCTGGCCTCATTTTCTGAATCCAGGGTGGTGTTCAAAAAAGCGACCGGGAGCACTGTGAAATAAGGAGCAAAATGCGCTTCCAGTCCGGGCCAATCTGCATATTGGCCATCTTCCCAGCCGGCAATGAGGGGATAGTGGGCATTGCAGCGGATCTCGAGGCGCACTCCAGTGCTGGCAGTAAACTGGACCGCCCAGAAATTGCCCGGTACATGCCGCACAACGGCCTGCAAGTCCCAATCGCTGTGGACCACTGCCCACGATGCCGCCCCGCGCTCAAACCGATCCCAATCCGTTTTTGGTGGGGTATTGCCTTTGGCTGTGCCGTAGCCCGTAATATTTGGTGGCAGGATAAAGTTCAATTTGCCTAGATTTGTAGTGACAAAAATAACCCAAAACAAACACTCCGGCCATGAAAATCTATGCCCAAACGCTCAATTTGAAAGATGACGCAGTGATCATTGGCCAATACCAAGCGTATCACGCTCAGCCCTACCCAGAAGTAGTGGCCGCGCTGAAAGCGGTGGGGATTTTGGAAATGCGCATTTTCTTGCTCGGCCGCCGCCTGTTCATGTACATGACCACTGTGGATGAATTTGAGCCAGCGGTGGATTTTGCGCGCTATCTCACCCTCAGTCCCCGGTGCCAAGAATGGGAAGACCTCATGACCAGCTTTCAGGAGCGAGTGCCCGAGGCCCAGCCCCACGAAAAATGGGCCATGATGCAGCAAGTGTTTGAGTTGTAGGGGCCGACAGCTGCCAACTGGCAAGCAGCATACACCCGCTCCGGCAGTTGGTTGGATAACCGGGCACCGAGGAGAAAATGAACGCGGGTGGGCACAATCAAAAATGGATTGCCCGCATTGATTACTACTTTGCCACTCGATATTACAGCCTCCTACCACTTTGGGCACCTGACAATGGTCAGTTCCGGTCGATTTGGCACAGAACTTATGCTAAGAAACTAATAACGATTGCTGTTGCAATGTTCCTGAACTATGAAGAATGTACCCTACCGGGCGATCAAAATAACGCTGAGGGCAATCGCCCTTGTTTTGCTCCTATTGGCCATTGGGCTGGGGGGCGGGCTGTACTATCTGTACCGCAACCAGGACACCATCGCGGCGATGGTGCTGAAAGAACTGAACGACATGCAAAAGGGGCACACCCAGATCCAACGGGCCTATGTGAACCCCTACGTTAATTTTCCTTACATTTCCATCGATTTACAGGGACTGGCTTTCTACGCTGCCCAAGGGGACAGTGTGCCGATTTATGCTTTTCAAGATGTGTATTTGGGCTTCGATGTTTGGAAAATATTGGCGGGGGATTATACCATCAAACGCATTTATGCCAATCAGGGACAGCTAAATTTGGTGAAAGATGCCAATGGCGTCTATAATTTGCTCTTGGCCAAAAGTGCCCGCCAAAAAATACAAGCCCCAAAAAAAGCGGAGAAAATTCACTTGGATTTGCGCCAATTGGTGCTGGAAAATATCAAGATTACCCAGTATGATTTGAAGACCAAGCAATTTGTGGCTGTCCAATTGGACAAAATGGCTACTTCCTTGAGTTATATCGACGAAGTGATCAAAGATCAATTGGATGTTAAATTCACCATTGAGGAAATAAGGGCCGATACCACCACCCTGTTCAAAAATAAACACATCCACCTCAACAGCCGTCTCACCTACGACCTAGCCAAGAACTTTTTGGTGATCGATCCGAGCGAAATTGAATTGGAGGAGGGGGAGTTTAAATTAAAAGGAACGGTTGACCTCAACAAAAACGGTTTCGTCAATATTGAGGTAGGGGGCCGCAAGCCCGATTTCAGGCTCATCACGTCGTTTGCCCCGGACTATGTTTATCAACGTTTGAAGAGCTATAAAAACAAGGGTGATATTTACTTCAAAGGCAAAATTATTGGCGAAACGCTGGATCGAATGCCCAAGATCGATCTGGAGTTTGGTTGCCGAAATGCCCAATTTATCAACCCACTGGAACAAGGTTCCATCCGGGATCTGAACTTTATCGGCTACTTTACCAACGGTGAAAAGTGCGATCTCACTACCTGCGAGTTGTCCATCAAGAGTTTGAGCGGCAAACCTGAGGAAAGTGTTTTTGACGGGAGTTTCCACATCAAAAACTTTGTGAACCCCTATGTTTCGGTTGATCTGCATTCAAAGCTGGACTTGAGCACCCTGAAAAACTTTTTTCCGATCGATGCACTCAAGGATCTTCAGGGCTGGGCGACGATTGATATGACCGTCGATGAATTGCTGGATTACAATGATGTGCAAACGACCTTGGGCAAATTAAAAGATGGGACCGACAGCCGGCTGGTATTGAAGGACGTTTCTTTTGTCCCCAGTGGATTCGCCCACGCGATCAAGGGCCTAAACGGAGAACTTGTATTGGAAGCGGGAATACTAAAGATAAAAAAATTGACAGCTAAAATCAAGGATTCGGACCTTAGTTTGCAGGGCAGTGTAACCAACCTTGCCTCCTATTTCCACAACCGCGACACCGTTATTCAGGCCAATTTATCGGGCAAAGCCAACCTGTTGGATTTACAACAACTGGCTGGAGTCGATGAAAAAATAAGAAACTTGAGCCTCGATCTGGCGTTCACCACCTCGGTGGATCAATTGCGAATGCCAAGCCTGATTCCCCAAGGTGAGTTCTGGGTAAAAAACCTGACCATGACGTTGCAGAACTATCCTCACACGTTCCATGACACTCACGTCGACCTTTTGATTGATCGCCACCAAATCCGGATCAAGAAACTAGAAACCATTGTGGATAAAAGCGATATTCATTGCACGGGCCAGATCCAACATTATGCGGCGTTGCTCGATTCCACTCAAGCAAATCAAGCGATTGAGGCCAACTTGGCCCTGACTGCCGACCAACTCAAGTTTGACGAGTTGTTGGTATATGGCAAAACGAATTTTATGCCCCAAGACTACCAGCACGAAATTATTAAGAATCTAAACTTGGCGCTTAAAATACAAATGTCCGCTGCCAACATGCGCAAGGGCGAATTCATGGCCGACACCCGGATCGACCTACAGCAGTTTGAAGCCCAGATGCTGCTCCATCCATTGGCATTTCGCCAAGTGGCCGGC